>CAYFZV010000153.1:0-1543 GCA_964347735.1 uncultured Gammaproteobacteria bacterium | reverse complement strand
GTGCGGGCGGCCAGGTTGCCGATGCCGTTCACGAGTTTCGAGGTGTAGGTCTCTGCAAAATGTTTTTTGGAGTAGTCACCGTCTTCATACGAAGGCAGGCTCGCCAGGAAATAACGGGCGGCATCGGTGCCGCAGGCCGTCGCCAGCGCGAACGGATCGACGACGTTGCCGAGCGATTTCGACATCTTCTGGCCGTCGGCGGTGATGAAGCCGTGGATGAAGATCTGTTTCGACATCGGAAGACCGGCCGACAGCAGCATCCCCTGCCACATGGCCGACTGCTGGCGGAGATTGTCCTTGCCGGCGACCTGCACGCCGGGCCAGAATTTCTCGAAGTCACCTGAAGCGGGCCAGCCCAAAGTCGAAATATAGTTCACGAGCGCGTCGAACCAGACGTACATGACCTGCGTTTCGTCGCCCGGCACGGCGATGCCCCAGGGCATCTTTTCCTTGAGGCGCGAGATGCTGAAATCCTGGAGACCGCCCGCGACGAAATTCTTGATCTCGTGGAAGCGGCTTTCGGGCACGACGAAATCCGGATGCGCTTCGTAGTGCTTCAAAAGCGCTTCGCCGTATTTCGACCAGCGGAAAAAATAGTTTTCCTCGTCGATCGATTCAATGTCGCGGTTCGGGTGGATCGGGCAGCGGCCGTCGACCAATTCGGAATCGGTCTTTTCGAGTTCGCAGCCGACGCAGTATTTCACCTGGTACGTCTTCTTATAAATGTCACCGTTCGCATCGCAGCGCTTCCAGAATTCCTGCGCGGCTGCGACGTGATGCGGGTCGGTTGTGCGGATGAAATGCGTGAAGGTCAGATTGTAGACCTGCTGCAGCTCGCGGAATCGCGGAACAAACCCGTCGCAATACGTCTGCGGATCGAGCCCGGCCGCAGCAGCCGCGTCCGCGATCTTCTTGCCGTGCTCGTCGGTGCCGGTATTGAACACGACCTCGTCGCCCTTCAAGCGATGCCAGCGCGCCACAATATCCGCCTGCACAAACTCAAGCGCATGCCCGATATGCGGATCGGCGTTGACGTACGGCAGCGTGGTCGTGATGTAGTAGGGTTTTTTCATATCATTTCCCCTCAACCGCGATGACGTACTCCCCTTTGATCGGTTCGGTTTTCAGGAGTTCGGAGGCGTCTTTCATTTTTCCGTAGCGGACGGATTCGAACATTTTGGTGAGTTCGCGGCCGATGACGATTTTGCGGTCGCCGTCCACGAGGGCGGAGAGTTCCGCCATGGCTTTTTCGACGCGGTGCGGGCTTTCGAAGAAGACGGAGGTGCGTTCTTCTTCGGCGATGATTTTCCAGAAGCCTGTTCTTCCTTTCTTGTGCGGAGGGAAGCCGTGGAAGACGTAGAGACCGGCGGGCAGGCCGGAGACGGACAGGAGCGTCGTCACGGCCGACGGGCCGGGAATGGGGACGATCTTCACTTCGTTGCCAGCTTCGCGCACGAGCTCGGTGACGAAGCGCGCGCCGGGATCGGAGACGCCCGGCGTGCCGGCGTCGCTTACGAGTGCCATCGTCTCCCCCGCTTTGATG
>CAYFZV010000152.1:0-1544 GCA_964347735.1 uncultured Gammaproteobacteria bacterium | reverse complement strand
GTCCATCACAGGCAGGATCGAGACGCGGACGGAATATTTGTAGCTCGGGCCGCTGATCTTCATGCGGCCGTCCTGTGGCAAACGGTGTTCATCGAGCTTGAGATTCGAAAGCACCTTGATGCGGGCGACGACGCCAGCCTGCGCGTTTCGCGGCAGCGTCATGACGTTGCGCAAAATGCCGTCGACGCGGTAGCGCACGGCCAGTTCCTGTTCCGTCGGCTCGATGTGGATGTCGGACGCGCCTTCGAAGACGGCGTGCTCGAGCAGGGATTCGACGATGCGCACGACCGGCAGGTCCTGCGCCAGCTCGCGGAGTTTCTGCTGGTCGGGGTCCTCGCCCGTAGGCACGGCCTTAGCGATGTCTTCGAACTCCGCTTTGAGCGAACGCTTGTATTGCTTGATGATTTCGCGGAGCGCGCTCGGTGTCGTCACATGCACCTGCACGTCGAGCCCTGTTTTGCGTTTCAGGAATTCGATCGTCTGCAGATCCTCGGGGTCGACGGTTCCGACCTTGAGCGTGGTGTCGCCTTTGTCGAACGGCACGATCTCATGCGTCGTGGCGATCGGTTCCGGTACGAGGTCGAGAAAGTCCTTGCGCACCTGCACGCCCTTCAAGTCCACGAACGGCACCTTGAAATATTCCGCGATGATGCGGTAGAGCGTTTCTTCCGGCATCTTCGCCAGGAGGTGCTCTTCCAAGCGCACCTTTTTTTCCTTGGCGGCTGCGACGTGCTCTTTGAGCTCCGGCGCTTTCAGCGTGCCGGTGGTCACGAGGATTTTCTGTAGCAAAGCGTCGCTATACATACCTTGATAGTATAGCGCATTTCGGATACGCTTCACATAAGTATGTTTGCAGGATTGTTCGAGCGCTATCGCCTGCATGCGCGCGAAGCGCGGTTTGTCCGCCTCGCGCTGCTTTTGTCCTTGGGTCTGAATCTGCTGACCTGGACGCTCGCCTTGTGGTTCGTGCTGCCGCGTCTTAAAACGAGCCCGTTCTTCGCTCTCCATTACACGGTCTACTTCGGCGTCGATCGCATCGGTCCGCCCTGGGGACTTCTGCGCATGCCGTTGCTCGGCTTGGCGCTGCTGGTTGTGAACGTGATCGTGGCCGTGCGGCTGTATCGCAACGAACGCCTGGCGAGCGCATTTTTCATGGCCATGACGCTCTTGCTCGAATTCCTCGTGCTGATCCTCACCTTCCTTTCGATCCTCCTGAACCTCTGACATGCATTCCGCCATCTCTATCCTCGTCGTGGCCGCCGCGGCCTTCCTGGTCGCCATGATCGCGACCCCGGCCGTTACCAGGCTCTTGAAGTTCCTCAAGCTCGGCAAACAGATCCGCAGCGAGGCGAGCGCGCCCATTTTTTCCAAGCTGCACGCCGCGAAGAGCGGCACGCCGACGATGGGCGGAATCCTGATCTGGGGCGCGGTACTCATTCTGGCCTTCTCCTTCTCGTTCGCGGCCAACATCTTCCGCACCGAGCCGTGGATTTCTTTCAACTTCCTCTCGCGCCGCGAGACGCTTCTGCCGCTCGCCGCCCTGT
>CAYFZV010000151.1:0-1551 GCA_964347735.1 uncultured Gammaproteobacteria bacterium | reverse complement strand
AGTACCGCACGGATCCTCCGCGCAAATTCCTCTGGCAATACAAGAACTCCAACCTTGTCGGTTGGGCGCTCGGAGGCAAGGGCATCTGGTAAATACAAACACCCGCTTCAAGCGGGTGTTTCGTTTGCGGCGGGCGCCCTGACGCGTTAGGGTGGCGCCATGGATCTTTTTACGACCTTCGTCCGCGATATCTTGCTCACGCATGTGCACGAACGCGGGTACGCATTCCTCAACATCTCTCCTCCTTCCGTCCTTGAAGAACTGGAGCGTGAAATGGACAGCCTGCCGCTCGAGACGGGGGATCATGTGACGTATCCCATCAATGCGGGCACGCCGCGCGAAGTGCGCCAGTTGCATGCCAGGGCGTACCGCATGCTCGATGATGCGAGCGTTCCGTTCGCATCGATCGTCTGCCGCGCGCTTGGCGAACTTTTCGGCGCGGCGCCGAACCCGTTTCCCGAACTCATCGGCTGGATGCCGAACGAAATCGGCTACCAGCTCTATCGCGACGGCGGCGGTGGGATTTCTCCGCACCGCGACCGGAGCACGGACCGCCTCCTTAGCGTGACCTTCACGATCTCCGGTTCCGCTCCTGTCCGCATCCACAAGCCGGAGACCAATCCACCCGACTATCGGCGCCTCCGTCAGATCGACGAGTTCATCACGGTGCCGGGAACGGCCTTCTTTCTGCGTGCGCCGGGATTCGGCTCCGGCGAACAGGAAATTCACGAAGTCCTGCCGCCCATCGGAGGGCCGCGCAAGATTCTTAATCTCCGTTCACGCCCCACGCTCCTGCCCGCTCCGACCGCCCACGAACGCCTATGAGCAGAACTGCCTCAAGGCGTTTTTTCTTGAACAACAGAAAAAGCGAGAGCGTTTTTACAACGTCTCTCGCTTGAATACGGTGAGTTCAGGTGGCTTGAAACACCTCCTCGTGGCGGAGTGTCAGCGAGATGCCGACCGAGGCGCAGCCGGACAGCTTGTGCGGCTTGCGAATATCGACCGTAACGACACGCGTCCAGGCTAAGTCGAGGACGGATTGGGCGATGGCGTAGGCCAGCGATTCAAGAAGTTGATACTGCGTTTTTTGGGTGAGCGACAAGACTTTGCGATGCAGGGCGATGTAGTCGACGCAGTCGCGGCGGTTGTCGGACGTCACCGCGGCGGACATGTCCGTCTCGCACGTGACACTGATGATGACCGGCTGCCAAGCCTTGCGCTCATTGGCATTGCAGCCGATGCGGCACTGCGTCGCCAAGTCACGAATGAACGATGTTCCAATCATAGGGCCTCCTTGTGTAATGAATAGCGTCGATGCAACGAAATCAAAAGCGGGTCGGCCACGCCAAAACCCGCTGCACGATCGGCGCATTACTTGAAGCTTGACCAGGTGGAAATGCGGCTGCTTAAAAGCATATCGGGATCAAGATAACAGTCGTACGGACACGACGTCAAACGGCTCGGCGTTCCTTCCTGCGATAGAACCACTTTCGGACTTCTTCCACGACGGTGATCGAAGATGCCGTGAGAATGATCAGGATCCATTCTCCG
>CAYFZV010000150.1:0-1559 GCA_964347735.1 uncultured Gammaproteobacteria bacterium | reverse complement strand
GCCCTGAAGCCGGCGGTCGAGCCCGTCGATCCCGAGCGTCTCCGGCGTAACGCCTTCGATGGGGGAGAGCAAGCCGCCGAGGACGAAATATTTTCCGCGGTACGCGCCCGTGCGCTCGATGGCCGTCAGACCTTGCTGATCGGCGACGATACAAAGTTCGTCGTCGCGGCGCGATGGATCGCGGCAGATGCGGCACGGGTCGGTTTCAGAAACGCTGCGGCAGGTCATGCAGACGAGGATCGTGCGTTCGAGCGCGAAGAGCGCATCGCCGAGCTTCGACGCCGCGTCGCGTCCGCGGCCGAGCAGATGAAACACGAAACGCTCGGCGGTCTTCTCGCCGATGCCGGGGAGTTTCTTGAACTCCGAAATCAGGTTCTCGATCGAGGCCGGAAACCGCGACATGTCAGTTCATTCCGGGAAGATCCATGCCGGACTTCTTCATCGCGTCGGCCATGGCACGCTGCGCTTTTTTGACGGTGTCGTTGTAGGCGTCCTTCATACCGGCTTCGAGCTTCGATTTGTCGCCGAGCAGTTCCGGGTCGATCGAGACGGATGTGACTTCTTGATTGCCGTTCATCGCGATTTTGATCTTGCCCCAGGCGGCGGATCCTTCGACGGTCACGTCTTTCAGGACGTGTTGGATGTTTTTGGCCTGATCGCGGAGATCTTTGATCTGCTTGAGTTTGGAGAACATCGTCATAGGTGGAGGTTACGATTCGATGGCGGTCGGAGCTTGGGCGAAATCCTGCTCGAGGTTTTTGAAGTTGGCGCGGTTCTCGTCGAAGAAGAGCTTGCAGACGCCGGTCGGGCCGTTGCGGTGCTTGGCGACGTGGATTTCGGCGAGATGGCGTTCTTCCGGCGACAAATCCTCCGGGCGATAGTTACGATCCGCCGCTTTTCGGTAAATGAACATCACGACGTCGGCGTCCTGTTCGATCGAGCCGGATTCACGCAGGTGCGCGAGTTTCGGAATGGCCGGCTTGCTAAGCTCGACGGCACGTGAGAGCTGCGAGAGCGCCAGGACCGGCACGTTCATTTCGCGGGCCAAGCCTTTGAGCGAACGGGTGATGCCGGCGATTTCCTGAACGCGGTTTTCGATCTTCGTTTGCGATTCCATAAGCTGGAGGTAGTCGACGACGATCAACCCGAGCTGCCCGTGCTCCTTCTGGAGGCGCCGCACTTTGGTGCGGATTTCCATAATGTTCACGTTGGCGGTGTCGTCGATGAAGATCGGTGCGTCGGACAGGACACCCAAGGCGTGGCCGATCCGCGGGAAGTCATCGTCGCCGGGGCGGTCCGACAGGCGGCCGGTGCGCATCTTCCAGAGGTCGACGTTGGCTTCGGCGCAGATCATGCGGTCGACCAATTGTTCCTTCGACATTTCCAAGGAGAAGATGCCGACCGGCCTTTTGGATTTCACAGCGACGTTACGGGCGATATCGAGCGCGAATGACGTTTTGCCGACCGAAGGACGCGCTGCCAAGATGATGAGGTCGGAGGCTTGAAGACCGGCCAAAAGGTTGTCGAGCACGCGGAAGCCGGAAGGCACGCCGCGCAAC
>CAYFZV010000149.1:0-1586 GCA_964347735.1 uncultured Gammaproteobacteria bacterium | reverse complement strand
TATGGTCATGGTGATAACTCATCATGACCATTTTTTATGGACAGCCTTCATTGGCGAACGGAGAAAAGAAAGGTCGCGGAGATCATGCCATGGGAAGGCAACCCACGGAAGATTTCCGACGAGCAGGCCGAACAGCTCAAGCGGTCGCTCGAGAAATTCAACCTTGTGGAGATCCCGGCGATCGACATGGATAACCGCCTAATCGCAGGCCACCAGCGGGTCAAGATTCTCCTGGCGCTCGGGCGTGGCAACGAGGAGATCGACGTGCGCGTTCCGAATCGGAAGCTCACCACGGAGGAATTCGAGGAATATAATGTTAGAAGTAATCTCACGACCGGCGAGTTCGACTGGGAGATGCTCGCCAACTTCGATGAATCGTTCCTATCCGACGTCGGATTCTCGAGCCAAGAGCTCGACCGCATCTTCGAGGTCGAGGAGGAGCCGGAGACCTTCGACCTTCAGAAAGAGCTTGAGAAGCTCGACATCAACACGATCGAGATCAAGAAGGGCGACATCTGGGCGCTCGGGGAAAGTCGGATGATGTGTGGCGATTCGACCATCGAGGCGGAGTTCAAGAAACTGATGGGCGGCGAGAAGGCGGACATGTGCATGACAGATCCGCCCTACATCCTCGACTACCTCAAGGGCAAGAAGAAGCACGGCGAGGCCGCGACGGGCTTCGGCTACAAGCGCGACCGTCGCTACCTCGAGACCGAGTCGCTGCCCGACAACTTCACCGAGCTGTGGATGAACAGCGTGGCCGAGGCGGCCAAGCCGAACTTCGCCATCATCGTGTACGAGAACTGGAAGAACATCCGCACGATCTGGGACGAGATGGAGAAGCACTGGAAGGTAAAGAACATGATCGTTTGGCATCTCGAAAATCGGCATCAGGGCTTCTCGTCGAAGTACCGCTTCTTCAATAAGCACGACATCGCCATGGTCGGTGGCTCCGGCGATGTGGAATACAACCACGATCCCGAAGAGGCGCCGCTTCAGGAGGAGTACGAGACCGCCCTGTACGCCATCAGCGGTAAGCCACAGTGGGAATCGTACGAGAAGGGCAAGAAGAACTGCCCGACGGACTTCATCGAGTTCCGATCCTCAGACGAGAAGCACTCGGGGCAGGGCGTCATCTTCGGTACCAAGCCGACCGAAATTCTGATCCCGTACATCAAGATGCTCACGAGGCGCGGCGACCTCGTCATCGAGCCGTTCGGCGGGAGCGGGAGCACGCTGATCGCATCGACGAAGCTCAAGCGTCGCTGCTTCCTCATGGAAAAATCCCCCGTGTATGCCGAGGTAATCCGAAAACGCTGGGAGAACCTGACGGGCCTCAAGGCGACCCGCGTCCCATATGGAGAATGAAAAGAAGGACGCCGTCACGATACGCCAGGAAAAACAGAAAGAGGTCCTCGTCGAGGAGCTTCGCAAACGCCCCATCGTTCAGGGAGCCTGCCAGAAGGTCGGAATCGGCCGAGCGACTTTCTATCGCTGGCGCAAGGACGATCCGGCTTTCGCGGCGGCAATCGACGATGCCGTTGAGACGGGTGCAGGCATCGTGAACGACATGGCTGAGTCACAGC
>CAYFZV010000148.1:0-1609 GCA_964347735.1 uncultured Gammaproteobacteria bacterium | reverse complement strand
CTGGCCCAGGACCGTCCACGCTTCGACGAAAAAACCGTCGAACCGCGTCCGAATCCGATCCCTCCGCCCACGCCGATCCGTTCCACCCCCGTTTCACCCCCTCCAACCCTTCAAAATACGGCCCTAGAGCCCGAAGGCGAGGAACAGTTCTACCTGGAACCCCTGGAATGAGCCTAAATAAGGCCAAATCTCTGCACTTGACCGCTTTTTGACCCTCTGCTACACTCCTCTCCGACACACGTCAACTTTTTTATTTAGTATACGTATGGCTGATATCAAGTTCGATCGCTCCAAGCCGCACGTGAACGTGGGCACAATCGGCCACGTTGACCACGGCAAAACGACCCTGACGGCCGCAATTCTTGCGGTCTCCAAGGCCATGGGCAACACTGCCCAGGATAAGAAAGTCGACGACCTGGACAAAGCTCCGGAGTCGAAGGCTCGCGGCATTACGATTGCCACGGCGCACGTCGAGTACGAAACCGCTGCGCGCCACTACGCGCACGTCGACTGCCCTGGGCACGCCGACTACGTCAAGAACATGATCACGGGTGCCGCCCAGATGGACGGCGCTGTGTTGGTCGTGTCCGCGACGGACGGCCCGATGCCGCAGACCCGCGAGCACATTTTGCTCGCCCGTCAGGTCGGCGTTCCGTCGATCGTCGTCTTCCTCAACAAGTGCGACATGGTCGAAGACAAGGAACTCATCGACCTCGTCGAAGAGGAAGTCCGTGATTTGCTCAAGAAGTACAACTTCCCGGGCGACACGACTCCGATCATCCGCGGTTCGGCCCTCCAGGCCCTTCAGAACCCGGGCGACGAAACCGCTTCCGGTCCGGTTCGCGAGCTTTTGAACCAGCTCGACAGCTACATTCCGCAGCCGGAACGCGCCGTCGATCTTCCGTTCCTCATGCCGGTTGAAGATGTCTTCTCGATTGAAGGCCGCGGTACGGTCGTCACGGGACGCATCGAGCGCGGTACCGTCAACATCAACGAAGACATTGAAATCGTCGGTCTCGGCGAGACCCGCAAAACGGTCGTCACCGGTATCGAAATGTTCAACAAGCAGCTCGACAAGGGTCTTGCTGGCGACAACGCCGGTTTGCTCCTGCGCGGCACCAAGAAGGAAGAAATCGAGCGCGGTATGGTCCTGGCCAAGCCGGGTTCCGTCAAGCCGCACACCGAATTTGAATCCGAAGTCTACGCCCTCACCAAGGAAGAAGGCGGCCGCCACAAGCCGTTCTTCAAGGGCTACAAGCCGCAATTCTACATCCGCACGACTGACGTGACGGGCGAGATCGAATTGCCGGCCGGCGTCGAAATGGTCATGCCTGGCGACACGCAGAACGTGGTCATCAAGCTGATCTCTCCGGTCGCTCTCGAAGAAAAGATGCGCTTCGCCATCCGTGAAGGCGGCAAGACCGTCGGCGCAGGTGTCGTTGTCAAAATCATCAAGTAAATATGCAGAACCCCGGCCCTCGTTAAGAGGGTCGGGGTTGCCTGCTGAAAACGATCTTTATGGAGAAGAAAGCCAAAACCGAAGAAGCCGCCGCCGCAGGCAGCCGCGTCCGCATCAAGATCCGCGCCTATGACCACAAGGTCATCGACC
>CAYFZV010000147.1:0-1616 GCA_964347735.1 uncultured Gammaproteobacteria bacterium | reverse complement strand
CAAAGAACGAGATCGGTCAAGCTTTGACTTGGATCGTTTCTCCGCGTAGGCTGGCACCCATGGAAACCCTCGCCGCCTCGGCCGCCGCGCACGTGACCGACATCGTGACACTCGCCATCGAACATCATCCCGCGCGCAAAGCACTGGTGGTTTTCGATGCGCGCTCCCCACTTTCACGTCTCTTGGCCGATGCGTATCTCACGGCACTCCCCGCCGCGACACGTCTGGATTTTGACGGCGTCACGGCGGATCAGATCCTCGATGAAATTAAGCGGCTCGAGCCCGGCGATCTGACCGTCCTGATCCAATCGACGAATTTCCGCTTGAGCGAGTTCCGTATCCGGATCGAACTGTTCCAGCGCGGACTGTCCGTCATCGAACACGTGCATCTCGAGCGCGCCACGGACGAGCGGCAGATCGGCATCTACGTAGACGCGCTTGCCTATGACCCCTCCTATTATAGGGCGCGGGGCCACGCCCTTAAGGAGCGCATCGACGCCGCGCGCACAATCAAGGTGTTCGGCGCGGACACGGTGCTGACCTATGAAGGCGGCATGGAAGAGACCAAGCTCAACGTCGGCGACTACGAAGGCATGAAGAATATTGGCGGCACCTTTCCGATCGGCGAGGTCTTCAGCGAGCCGAAAGACTTCGCGCAGCTGAACGGCGAAGCCATGATCTTCGCGTTCGCCGGCACCGACCATCTCGTGAAGCTCCGCGAGCCGTTCAAGATCCGCATCGAAAAAGGCATCCTCGTCTCGCACGAGGGACCTTCGGATTTCCAGGACGTGCTCGACCAAATCTCCGCCGAGGAGGAAATTCTCGTCCGCGAATTCGGCGTCGGCCTCAATCCAGCCATGGGCAAAGATCGCGTGCTGAACGACATCACGGCCTTCGAGCGCCAAAAGGGCCTGCATCTTTCTTTGGGCGAGAAGCATGGCGTATACGCCAAGCCCGGCTACGTGCCGAAAAAGACGCATTTTCACATCGACATTTTCGTGGAGTTCGACCGCATTGAAGCCGACGGCGAAGACCTACTGCGGTAGGAAGCTGGTATACTGGGCGCATGTCCCGGCGCAATTTTTTCGCGATTTCTCTCATTCTGCTCGGCATTTCACTGGCAGGCCTCGGCGCGCCGCTTTTTGCGCAAACATTGGACGAAATTCAGACGCAGCAGACGGACTTGCAGAAACAGCTGAAGGACATCGAGCGGCAGATTTCAGAGTACGAAAAACAACTGAAGGGCGTCCGTTCCGAAAAAAACACGCTGGCCAATAAGATCAAGCAGCTGAACGCCCAGCGCGCCAAGCTTCATCTCGAGATCCAAGCGACGCGCGCGCTTCTAAACGACACGGCCAAAAAACTCGACCAGACCCAGAATCAGATCACCGCCCATACCAGCACGCTCGAACGTCTGCGCGACCAGATGGGCATCATCCTTCAGGAACTGTACGAACAGGACCAACGCGGCCTGATCGACATCCTTCTTTCCGGAAATACACTTTCCGACTTTTTCTCAGAGGTGAGCGGGTACGCGCAGATCAACGACGGCCTGTCCGCAATTCTCGAACAGGTCAAACGCGAAACCGCGATCCTGAAAGAACAGGGCGAACGCC
>CAYFZV010000146.1:0-1623 GCA_964347735.1 uncultured Gammaproteobacteria bacterium | reverse complement strand
TTTTTCTTGCATTGACCGCCTGCCCGCGGCCACGTACGTTGCATGTACGCAACGTACGGAGGGCCCATGCAGCCGAAGACCGTTGAAGTCATCTACGTCCGGGACTTGCAGCGCACGAAACGCTTTTATGAAGCGCTCGGCTACGCGCTCCAGGAGGAGCAGCACGGGAACGGCCCTCTCCACTATTCCGTGGATTTCGGGACGTATCTCTGGGAATTCTATCCGGCGAAAAACACCGCCGCCGCAACGCAACCTTCAGAGCATCGCCGTCTTTTCATCGACACCGCAGACTTCGAAACCGTCCTCAAACTCTGCGGACTCATGAATCTCGATCGCGATCCGGTCACGCACTACGACAAGGAGCGTCTGCTGCGCTCCATGGCTGTCGAAGATCCTGACGGCTGGCGCATCAACATCTGCGAGGTCCCCAAACCGTCGGTCCATTGACCGGCGTTTTTTTCATCGCTACAGTCGTCCTGTCCACAAGGACAAGGAGTTTGCATGCCCTTTCAACCGAGTACTCCCTGGGAAGTGCGCCGCTGCAAAGCCATGGTCCGCATGACCGGACGACGCATCCGCCGGCTCGTCGAGGCTGGCAAGAAAGTGCACCTTATCTGGGATGTCGATCACGTGCTTGTCTCCGGCCGCAGCGATGATGCCTTCGGTCTTCTCGGGTTCAAAGTCGAGAAGTACTTCACGTATGAGGAACGCTTGATCACGCAGATCCTCGAAGACGGTCCGTGGGTACCGTTGGCCCGCACATGCGGATCATTGCAGACGTCGCAAGACATCGTCACGGCGCGTTCGAGTTTCCTCGCGATGCGCGTGGTGCTCTTTCTCCTGCATCACGATCTTCCGATCCGCTGGCAGCTCTTCGTCGGCCATCAGCCGAAATCCGAAAGTTACCGCATCATCTTGAAGTCGTTCGAGAAGGATCCGGACATGCACGTCTTCAGCATCGATGACGCCAAGAAGCACAACGACGCATTTGATGCCGTTGCGGCCGAGCTCGGCATGAGCGACCGCTGCCACAGCGTGCTCGCGCCGCAGGTGCGCCGGTACGCCCAGGAAGATCTGGAACACGAACTCGTGCAGGTCATGGACACTTCGAGAAAAGAGCCCTACCTCGTGCCGCCGCGCGCGCATGTCATCGGCGCACACAACCGCTACGTGACCGTCACGCCGGATCCGCGCAGGGCCATGATCAACATGTTCTGGCGCGTCGATCAGGCGGTGGATCGACGGGCGATCGTCGAACAACATCGCTCCGAACTCGAAAAGTTCGCCGACGACCTGATGCCCGGCGAACCGAAAACGGATGAAAATCTCTTCCACTTGTACGAAATGGTCCGATCCCCGCACTGATGCGGGGATTTTTTATTTCTTCAAATATCTGCTCATCGAAAGTGCCGTGGCGATGAGGCTCAAGAAGGTGACGGCGGCGAGCTGATAACCGAAAATTTTCATCCAATGGTCGCGGAAATAGGAACCGATCGCCACGTCGGCGTCGAAGAACGAACGGGCGGCTGGCTCGATCACGCCGAGCGCCGGGAAAACTGCGGCCACCACAAGCCCGAGCGCGATGAGGTTGAACAAGGCGGTCTCGATCAGGAACGGTACCCG
>CAYFZV010000145.1:0-1656 GCA_964347735.1 uncultured Gammaproteobacteria bacterium | reverse complement strand
ACACGCGCGTTGTCATCACGTTCAAGTCGAAAATCGATCCGGCTTCGATCATCATCGGCGGCACGAACGCCACCGTCGCGATTCTGAAGTCCGTGCAAGTCACCGGTACCTCGAACCAATTTCCCCAGAAATTCGCGCAGAGCCTGACGGCCGCCGACATCGACGTGGCTGTGGCGCCCGACGGCAAGAGTTTCACCTTCCTTCAGAAGAACTGCCCGACGAATTGTTTCGGCAGTCCGAGCGAAAACGTTTTCTACACCGTCGCGCTGCGCGGCGGCACGGACGGTATCAAGAGAGAGAGCGGAGCGGCGGCTTTCACAGGCACGTTCAACTCCGGCTATCTCTGGGAATTCCAAGTTTCGACCGTGCTCGATCTGACTCCTCCGAAAATCGACTCTGTCGTGCCGACCAGCGGCGCGAACGGCGTGCCGCGCAACTCGCTCGTGCAAGCAACCTTTAATGAAGCGGTCGATCCGGTCAGTGTCGCGTCGGGTTTTTCGATCACGCGCGGTAGCGGAAACGTCATCGCGGGTGTCACGCAGATCGGCAACGCGTACCGCATCGTCGAATTCCGGACGAACGAAGCCTGTGGCACCAACTCATGCGGCGAGCAAGTGTTCTGCCTGCCCGCCAACCAGCAGATCTCCGTGCGCGTCAAAACCGATGCGCTGACATCGACGCCGCCGACGGGCGTGTATCCGCCGACCGGCATCACCGACATGGCCGGCAACGCGCTCGACGGCAATGGCAACGGCACGGCACAAGGCCCGCCGACCGACGACTTCACGTCTTCGTTCCAGACGAACGACACGATCGATCTCGTGCCGCCCAAAATCGTGACGCACGAACCGGCCGTGTTACAGGGTTCGATCGCCCGCGATTTGCGCTTGTCCATGACGTTCTCCAAGCTGATGAGCTCGACGAGCTTCACGTCCGACAATGCCAAACTCGTGCCGGGTCCGAACGGCGCGCCCACCAACTACTCGCTCCAGACCGAAGCGGTTTCATCCGTCGCCGGCAGCGATCCCGATCAGACCAAGGGTGTGATCGTGCACGATCTCTTGTCGATCAACCAGCCGTACGCCACGAGCCTTACTTCCGGCCTCCGTGATCTTCGGCAGAACTGTTTCTATCCGGGCGGCGGCCAGACGGTCTGCACCGGCGACGAGCCGTTCTGCTGCAACGGCAGGCCTTCAACGACCGCTTGCGGCTACTAATCAGAGACTATGCGCGCGTTCTTCCGACGACATCGCTCACTGATCCTTGCACTGGCGCTTCTCGCGCCGTGTCTGTGGTTTGCGTCGCATCATGCGGCGCTCGCGCAGGGCGTGACGTCGAACGAACTCTTGCCGGATCAGATCGGTACGACGCTCGGTACGAGCACGCAGGATATTCGCGTGACGATTGCGCGCGTCATTCGTGTGGCGCTCGGGCTGCTTGGCACGGTCGCGCTTCTCCTCGTCCTCTTCGCCGGCTTCACGTGGATGACGGCGGCGGGGGATGAGACGAAAATCCAGCGCGCCAAAAAAATCCTTTCAGGCGCGGTCATCGGTCTCGTCATTATCATGTCCGCCTTCGCGATCGTTTCGTATATTTTGAGCGCGCTCGTCAATGCGACGGGCAGCGGCGGTCCGGGAGGCGGCGGTGGTGGTGGAG
>CAYFZV010000144.1:0-1736 GCA_964347735.1 uncultured Gammaproteobacteria bacterium | reverse complement strand
ATCGTCACCAGGCGCCAGCCGGCGAACAGCGCGGCGTAGCCGGCGATCGCGATCACCAGGTTCGTTTTCGGAGCGATGCCGACGCCCGAAGCGGCGTAGAAAACCGCGATTGAAACGAGAAACGCGGCGATCAGCGCTTCAGCCGTGCGGGCCGCGAGCTCGATGCGGCTGCGCAGGGCATCGAGGTCGTAGAGGCCGACGATGTAGAAAATGAGGATCCAGAGCGCGAAGATCAGCGTAAAAGGTTGGAGGTGATCCAGCCACTGCACTTCAAAACCGGCGCTTCCATAGCGGAAGAGCAGGGTCAGGACGAGCGCGAGATAGGCGGCGGCGAGATCACCGGCCATCAGGACTGTCAGTTTGAAGCGGCGTAAAGCCCCGGTCATAGCGTTTCAAGGATAGCCTTGATTTGCTTGTCGATCAAGGGGAAGTGCTTTACGCTGGTACCATCACGGAGACACTAAAACACGCATGAAGATCGCTTTTCTCACGACCACGCTGGACGAGACCGTTGGCTGGGGCCGCTTCGCCGCCGGTTTTTTGGCTGAAGCGAAGCACCGCAACGGTGATGCGAACGTGCAATCGCCTGATCCGAAACGCCTGCGTTCGACCGAAATCCGCTGGCATCAGCCCTTTGATGCATTTGTCGATGCCTGGAACCTTCGGAAGGAGCTGAAGGATGTCGACATCATCCACGCCGCCATCGAACCGGCCGCCCCGCTCGCGTTTTTCCTGTCGCTCATGCTCCGCAAGCCGTACGTCGTTTCGGTCTGTGGCACCTACGCCGATCTGCGCTCGTATTCGCGCCCGGTGCGCTGGCTGTATCGTCTGGCGTTCCGTCACGCCGGCCGCGTCGCGGTGTTGAGCACGTACACGATGGAAATTTTCACGCGCGGCATGAAAGACGCCAAAACGACGATCGTGTACGGCGGTTTCGTGCCGGCCGTCCGCACCCAGAAAAAAGAACGCATCGGCGCGGAACGAAAAATTCTCGCGGTCGGCGCCTTCAAGCCGCGCAAGGGATTTCACACGCTGGTCGAAGCGCTCGGCCTGCTCAAGAAAAAAGGTTTCGCGTTTCATGCCGACATCGTCGGTCCGAAAGACGCCAACGCGTATGTCGCGCGCGTTGAAGCTCGCGCTGCGGAACTGGGGCTCGCAGACCTGGTCACGTTCCACGGACGCGTTTCAGAAGAAGCGCTCAATCGTTTTTACGCGGAGGCCGATCTTTTCGCCCTGCCTTCCGAGCATGACGGCCTGGGTTTTGAAGGTTTGGGCCTCGTGTATCTCGAGGCGATGACCTACGGCTTGCCGGTCATCGGCTGTCTCGACTCCGGCGCGATCGATGTGATCCAGGACGGGTTAAACGGAAAACTGGTGCCGCCCGCGCGACCGGAGGCGCTCGCCACCGCCATCGAAGCGATTCTGGGAAACGAGGAACTATGGAAACGGATGTCGGTCGCCGCGCCGGAAAGCATCGAAAAATTCCGTTGGGAGAATGTCGGTGCCGATATGGATGCCGTCTACAAGGCCGTCCTTAAAGAGGTATGAAGCGGCTGCTCTGGTTCGGAGTGTACGATCTTTCGTTTCCGCGCACGCGCATGTTGCAGGCGGAACTCCGCAAACGAGGCATTGCCGTCGACGAATGTCGCGTTGATCCTCGGAAATCGAAATGGAAATTTTTCGAGTTGTGGAAACAGGGTCGAACGTTTCGCGGAAATACCTTTGACGCGGTCGTC
>CAYFZV010000143.1:0-1785 GCA_964347735.1 uncultured Gammaproteobacteria bacterium | reverse complement strand
TCGGTTCGATCGCGATGTTGCGCGGCTGGCGCGTGCGGAAAACCATCCGCGCGGCTCATCAGTGCTTCGAAAAGAAGAAATGAATGGCAACGCCCGTTGCCGCGACGCTACGGCTCGATCCCACGATCGAGCCTTTCTTTTTTCGCAAATCGCTGCTATGCTCCGATTAATATGACGACACTTATCCTCAAACCCGGCAAAGAGGCCAACGTGGGCTTCCGCCATCCTTGGATCTTTTCCGGCGCTCTTGAGCATCTCGAGGCCGAGCATGGTTCGCTCGTACGCGTGGCCGACAAGAACGGAAAAATCCTGGCGACCGGCACATTTTCGGCGCGCTCTTCGATTGCGGTCCGCTGCTTTGAATTCGGCGAAGCCACCATCAATCTCGCGTGGTTGAAAGAAAAAATCTCCGAAGCGGACGCCCGCCGCAAACTCATGGGGTATGGTCCTGGCACGGGTACGACGGGTTACCGGGTCGTTTTTGGTGAGGCGGACGGAATTCCCGGATTAGTGATCGATCGTTACGGCGATACGGTTGTCTTCCAGATCTCGACCGCCGGCATGGACGCGCTGCGCGAACAGGTCCTGCAAGCGATTGTTGAAACGCTTCGTCCTGCTTGCCTGGTCGAGCGCAGCGACCTTCCGGTGCGCGAGGAAGAGGGCTTGGAAGACGTGGTGAAGATCCACGAAGGCGCAGCCGACGATCTCGTGACGTTCGAAGAAAACGGCGTGCGTTTTCTAGCCGATCCGATCGCGGGACAGAAGACTGGTTTTTTTCTCGACCAGAAAGACGCCCGCACGGCGCTCGGACGCTTGGCGAAAGGCCAAGAAGTGCTGAACCTTTTCTCGTATTCCGGCGCGGCCGGCGTTTCGATGATGAAAGGTGGCGCAGCCTCCGTGCATAACGTCGACGCCTCCAAGGATGCCTTGGCGCTCTGCGGCAAGCATGCCGAGCTGCACGATTTTGACGCGGAACGCTTCACGACCGAAGAAACGGATATTTTCCAGTGGCTCGGTGCGGGGTATGACAAAAAATACGACATGGTCGTGATGGATCCGCCGGCACTAGTCAAAGCCATGAAGGATGCCGAGGAGGGACGCAAGGCCTATCACTTTCTGAACCGCGCCGCGATGCGTCTCGTGAAGGACGGCGGCATTTTTGCCACCTCGAGCTGCTCGCACTTCCTGACAGAAGACGATCTCGCTTTCACGCTCCGCCGCGCTTCGGTGCAAGCGGGGATTCGTCTCGACATGATCCAGGCCGTGCGCCAGAGTCCCGACCACCCGCTCTCGGTCTATTTCCCGGAGTCGGCGTACTTGAAAACCTACATCTTCCGCGTCCGCAGCTGATTGAAAAAAACGCTACTCATTTGAGTAGCGTGTCGATCTTAGCAGCCATGATGAAGTCGTTCTGGTGCAGGCCCTTAATGGCGTGTGTTTGGAACGTGACGCGCCAGTAACCCCAGCCGTAGGCGATGTCGGGATGGTGTTGGTTTTCCGCTGCCTCGGCCAGCTCGCAGATCTTCGGACCGAAACGCTGATCGAAGGCCTGGGCGTCCTTGTAGGCCGACTTTCCCTTGAAGGTGAAGCTGCGTGTGATTGACTTCGCGTCTTCAGCGAGCGTCCACTCCGGCACTTGGGCGAGTAGAGGAGCGATTTCCTCGCGTGTGAGCGGAGGGATGGTGGTATCGTGGCATGGCGCGCACTTCAGATCGCAGAGGTTTTCTTGCTGGCTCATACGAGACTCCTGTGTTAGCGTTGTAGCGAACTCCCACAGTCTATGAC
>CAYFZV010000142.1:0-1805 GCA_964347735.1 uncultured Gammaproteobacteria bacterium | reverse complement strand
GCTTTGGCGTCGCCCGAGAGCACGCTGCCGACGCGCAGGTTGGACACCGTGCGCGGCGCGAGATGGAAAATTTCGTGCTTCATGTCGAAGCGCTGGCGGCCGGTGCCGCGCAGAAGGCTCGTCGCTTCGACTTCAGAACCTTCGCCCTCGAGTCGCGTGACGAACGACGCGCGCGCGAACGTGGGCGCGGAGCATTCGTCGATCCATTCCAACTTCGCATGCTTGGCGAGACGCGCTTCACGATGGACGAACTCCACATTCGCTTTCGCGCTCGTCACGTACATAACATGGGCGCCTTCGCCGATCTCGAGCCGAATCTCGGCGTCGCGGTCCCCGGCCGTATCTTCGACGATGCGCATGACAACACCGGCGGGCACCGTGATCGTCTTCGATTGCGGAACCAAAGCCGCCCGGTCAAAACCTTCCGGGGATTCAGGCATGAAAATGCCGATGCCGTATTTGAGAAGCTTGGTCGCCATATCAACCGACAGAGCCTTCCATTTCGAGCTCGATGAGCTTATTCAGTTCCACCGCGTACTCAAGCGGCAGCGAGCGAACGATCGGCTCGACGAAGCCGCTCACGATCATGCGCATGGCCGCCTCGTGTGAAAGGCCACGCGACATGAGATAGAACAGTTCTTCTTCGCCGATCTTGCCGACCGTCGCTTCGTGCGCGACGTCGACTTTGTCCGTCGTCACTTTCATGAACGGATACGTGTTCGACACGGATCCTTCGTCGATCAGCAGCGCGTCACACGAGACGCTCGACTTCGAGCCTTCGGCGGCGGGCGTCGCGCTGACGTAACCGCGATACGAAGAAATGCCGCCGCCTTTCGAGATGCTCTTGGCGCGAATCGTGGAGGTGGTGTTCGGCGCGGCGTGGATGACTTTGGAACCGGTGTCCTGGTTCTGTCCGGGACCGGCGAACGCGACGCCGAGCGCGTGCGACTGCGACCCTTCGCCGCGCAAAATCGAGCACGGGTACAGCATCGTCACGCCGGAACCCATGTTGCCGTTCACCCATTCGACGACGCCGTTCCTGTCGACGACGGCGCGTTTGGTGTTCAGGTTGTAGGTGTTCTTGCTCCAGTTCTCGACGCTCGAGTAACGGATGCGCGCGCCTTCATGCACGTGCAGCTCGACGCAGCCCGCGTGGATCGAACTCGCGTTATACCGCGGTGCGGAACAGCCTTCGATGTACTGCACTTCCGATCCTTCGTCGGCGATGATCAGCGTGTGCTCGAACTGGCCGCCGCGCTCGGCGTTCATGCGGAAGTACGCTTGGAGCGGCACGTTCACCTTCACACCCTTCGGCACGTAAATGAAGGTGCCGCCGCTCCAGACCGCGGCGTGCAGCATGATGAACTTGTGGTCGTGCGGCGGAATGCAATCCGTCATGAAATATTTCTTCACGAGTTCCGGATACTTCTGCACCGCCACGTCCATGTTCTCGAAGACGACGCCCTTCTCCTCCCATTCTTTTTTCAAATTGTGATAGACGACTTCGGAATCGTACTGCGCGCCGACACCCGAAAGCGCGTGGCGTTCCGCTTCCGGAATGCCGAGCTTCTCGAACGTCTCGCGAATTTTTTCCGGCACCGTGGCCCACGATTGCGATTCCTCCGCGTCGGGACGCACGAAATACGTGATCTGATCGAGATCAAGCTTCGACAAATCCGGTCCCCACGTCGGCGTCGGCGTGCGTTTGAACATCTCGAATGCTTTGAGTCGCAGATGCAACATCCAATCCGGTTCGCTCTTCGACGCCGAAATTTCCCGGACTACTTCTTCCGTGATTCCGAGTT
>CAYFZV010000141.1:0-1822 GCA_964347735.1 uncultured Gammaproteobacteria bacterium | reverse complement strand
CGGCGAGAGTCTTGAGCGGCTGATCGACGTGCGGGGGTTGCATCCGATCACCTGTTTGACATCGCTCAAGAAGGATCAGGTGCAACGACTTCTTGCCGCGGACGTGGTTCTGTGCCAAGACCTCTTAGGAGGCAACGTCGATCTCGCGCCTCTGCTTCCTCCGGAACTTATTCCGAAAGTAACCGCCGAGGCGGGCGAGCTGTGTAAACATTCGACCTATGCAAAATGAACACATGGGCGGTCAAGCCCACCAAGGACACGACATGCAGAAAATGAGTCACGCCGACCACGAGGCGGCGATGACGGATCCCACGATGGCTAAGGCGATGGAGGCAGACATGCGCCGACGCTTCTGGGTCGCATTTATCTTGTCCGTACCAGTGTTTCTCTACTCGCCTGTCGGTGAGTCGTTCTTTGGCGCTTTGCCGACGCCTATCCCAACGTCGTGGCTTCTCTTCATCCTCACGACGCCGATCGTCTTTTGGGCCGGTTCTATATTTATCACTGGCACCTACCACGCGCTGCGGAAGTGGAAGTTGAACATGTCGGTCTTGATCGCTACCGGCGTATTGGCCGCGTATGGCTTTAGCGTTTTTCTCACGCTCACGGTCGGAGGCGAAACCTTCTTTGAGGCCGCCGCGTTGCTCGTTACGTTTGTTCTCTTCGGCCACTGGATGGAAATGAAGTCGCGTCGCGGAACGTCGGAATCGCTTCGTGCGTTGTTCGACTTAGTTCCTCCGAAAGCATTGGTTATCCGCGGCGGAAAGCAACAGGAGATTCTCACGTCGGAAATTATCATCGGCGATTCCGTCGTCATCCGTCCGGGCGACAAGATTCCGGTGGACGGATCCGTTTCTTCGGGAGAGACGACGATCGACGAGTCGCTCGTGACCGGCGAATCTCTTCCTGTCGTCAAGAACGTCGGCGACAAGGTGGTTGGTGGTTCGATCAACCAAAGCGGAACGATCAACTTTCTCGCGGAGCGCGTGGGTAGCGATACCGTCCTCGCCCGCATCATCAAGCTTGTCGAGACGGCGCAAAACTCAAAAGCTCCCGGACAGCGCATTGCCGATAAGGCGGCGGCGTACCTCGTGGTACTCGCGATCGCATCCGGCATCGTCACATTTCTTGCCTGGACGCTTCTCGGCGGCGCTGACATCGTCACCGCGCTGACGTTCGCCGTTTCCGCTATCGTCATCGCCTGCCCGGATGCGCTCGGCCTCGCAACGCCGACCGCCGTTGCTGTTGGCACAGGGATCGGAGCCAAGCACAATATCTTGATCAAGGACGCCACGACGCTTGAGCTGACCTCGAAGATTCAGGTGGTCGCAATCGACAAGACAGGTACGCTGACGGAAGGGAAACCGAAGGTAACCGAGGTTGTTACTGTGAACGGATTCTCCGAGGATGAGGCACTCGGGTTGCAGGCTGCAGCGGAGGCCGGGTCTAACCACCCCGTAGGAATCGCCATTCTCCACTACGCCGAAGCCAAGGGTGTTGCCATCCATAAGAAGGCGGAAAAGTTTGAGGCGCTGAAGGGGCTTGGCGTGAGTGCGGTCGTCGACAGCAAGGCGATCCTTGTCGGAACGGAGCGGCTCATGAAGGATCGAGACGTCGATCTCAGCCCGATCGGGGAGGCGATGAAGAGAATGGTTGGTCGCGGGGAGAGCGTCAGCATCCTCAGTATCGACGGGAAGGTCGCCGCAATCATTGGCGTGGCTGACACTGTGCGTCCTTCCGCGAAGCAGACGATCGACGGGCTTCGTAAAATTGGTGTCGAGGCGGTCATGATTACTGGCGATCATGAGGGCGTCGCCAAGGC
>CAYFZV010000140.1:0-1837 GCA_964347735.1 uncultured Gammaproteobacteria bacterium | reverse complement strand
TTTTCCCTTGCGCTTCACGATGTTCTTGTAGTCCCACTGGATCTTTTTTGCCTTCGCAAGCCACCGGCGCAGGGCGGCGGGCTTGATATCTTTCGCGTCGGCGTAGCGCGCTTCGGCGGCTTTGAAGGTTCCTTCCGGCACCAGGCCGTCCTCATCGAACGACTGCCCGCTCCAGAAGAGCAGGCGCACGCCGTCCTTGAGCTTGTGGTAGCCGACAATCGGGTTGCCGTCCAAAAACCAAACCGGACTTCCGTGCCAGATCTTGCTCTCGGCTTTCGGTAGCGTCTTCGCGATCTCGCGCTTCAAGAGCTCGCAGATGGTTTTGTCGCCCTTCAATTGTCCGCGGTTGTACGCAGCGATCGTCTTGTAATCGGATTTCATATAACCCGAGTGTAGTGGAATCAGACTATTCTCCAATCGTTCCCGTCTTCAACTCCCCCGCCGGTTCGTAGGTGCCGATCACCACGCCGTCTTTTGAGACTTTCGTCTCGACCGCCTTCCAGCTTCGCGGAAGCGTCCCCTCGGCGAACAATTTCTTTCCTTCCCCGATCGTCACCGGAAACCGCCAGATGTGCATCCGATCGATCAGCTCATGTTTGAGCAACGTCTGGATCAGGTTGCCGCTGCCGTGGATCCAAAGGTCCGGTGCGTCCATCTCTTTGAGCTTCTTGATCTCGGCCACGACGTCGCCGCTGATGCATTCCGTGTTGTTCCATTCCGGCTTGAAGTCCGCGTGCGAGACCACGTATTTCTTGTTGGCGTTGAAGGGTACTGCAACCTCGCTGTTGATCTTGGCCGTCGGCCAATATCCCGCGAAGATGTCGTATGTGACTCGGCCGAGCAAGAGCTCAAACGGCAGCTTCATGAAGCCGTCCATCGTCTGGCCCATCATGTCGTCCCATTCTTGATGTGCCATCCAACCGCCGTATTTGAAGCCGCCCGACGCGTCTTCCGCCCGTCCGCCAGGCGCCTGCATGACCCCGTCCAAAGTGACGAAAGTCGTCGTGATGATCTTGCGCATACCTAGGCTTCCGAGGCCGCATCAAAGCGCGCCTTGTTTTCGGTCATCCACTTCTCCATGTCTTCCTTCGTATGCGACGGATCGCTCATGAAATCTGCATGGGCTTCAGCGTAATGAGGCTTCAGCGCCTCCATCCAGGCTTCGAAGGTTTCACCGCTCGCTTCGTACTCGCACAGATCGCACTTTAGAGTTTTCATATCTTTATTTGAATTTCGTAACTTTCACGAGTTTGCCCCTCTTATCATAAGTCGTCCATTCCCCGATTTGCTTACCCTTTTCAAAATGGCCGGAGCGCATAAGCGAGCCGTCTTTGCGCCACCATCTCCAAAAACCTTCCATCTTGCCGCCGGCCATGAAACCTTTGGCCCAAACCGTGCCGTCGGCGTGGCGGTGCGTATACGATTTCTTCGCGGATTTCTTCTTTGAACCGGGCCAGCACATCGGACACGGACCGGGACCGGCGTAGATGTGGCCTCGCGAGCAGGTTTTCTTTTTGGTTTTCATATGCAGAGTTATCGATGCGGACACCCTGCCCAGCAGCACGGACGTCGCATGCCGCTCGTCATTTTCGAGCGCGCCTTTTCGATTCGGATTTCTCTGGTCCCCTCCATCTTGCCGGAGGTGACCCAGCAGATCCATTCGTTGCGCGCGAGCGGCGTGATGTCGTCCCAGATGGCTTTCGCTTTCGGTGCGGAAGCGAGCATCTTCTTCAAATCTGCCGGCGCCGTGGGATGCGGCACGCGGATAGTGGTTTCTTTTTTAGCTTTCACACTGGGAGGATCAACGTACCGAAGCCATGATGATACCGACCAGGAC
>CAYFZV010000139.1:0-1853 GCA_964347735.1 uncultured Gammaproteobacteria bacterium | reverse complement strand
TCGGTGTTGATCGGACGGCCGGTTTTGCAGAAAGGACAATCGCGAATGTCGTAGGCGTCGAGCTGGCGCTTCACGAGCGCATCATAGGGGAACTCGAGCTGGCCGACGTCTCCGCGGATCCAGATCGCGATCGCGCCCAGGATGATGCCGCCGGCTGTTTTCACGGCTTTGGCGGCGGCCACGAGGCTGGCGGCCGTGTTCAGGATGTCTTCGGTCAGCAGGACGTGGCGACCTCGGACGAGGGCTGCGGCTTCCGGAGAGAGCTTGAAGCCTCCCTGCCCGTCCTTGTCGATCGACACCGATCGGATCGGTGCGTCCTCGCTCCAGTTGGGCATGAGATTGAAATCGTCGGCCACGAGCGTGGCGAGATCCGCGCCGCTGACGGCGGGTCCGGCCACGACATCCGGAGCGGGAACCATGTGCGACCGGCTCAACCAACGCGTGAGCATCTCGTGCGCCAGCGCTTTCGAAGCGTCGGGATCGGCGAGCACCGTTTTTTTATCGAGGTACTCGTGGCCGTGCTTGCCGCTGGCGTAGACGAAGTGATCGTTCTTGCGGTAGGCGCCGAACTTTTCAAACAGAGCCATGACGTCCATCGGCGACATACGACGCATTACGGCACCGCCTTTGCAGCGAGCGCTTCCGCGATCTCGTCGGCGATCATGTCAGCCGCCATCCTGGAAGGAATTCCTTCCGGCGGTTGCAGGATCGGACGTCCGATCACCAGGTAGTCCGCGCCGGCGGCGATCGCTTCTTTCGGGGTCAGGACGCGTTTCTGATCGTTGGCGGAGGCCCACGTTGGGCGTACGCCAGGCGTCACAAGGAGCGCATTTTTCGTTGCCGGGTTCTCTCGCAACGCCTTGATCTCCTTGGGAGAACAGATGATCCCGTCAGCGCCGCTTCTCATCGCCATCACGGCCAAGCTGACGACTTTTCGTTCGACGTGGTCCGCGTTGTAGATCTGTGCGACATCGTCGGCGGAGTGCGAGGTCAGCAGCGTCACGGCCAGGAGCTTGGATTCGCCTTTGGCTTCTGCCGCGGCTTTGATGCCTTTTTCTCCGGCGCTGGCGTGAACGTTGTAGAACAGAATGTTGTGACCGACGACCTGGCGCGCGGATTTTCGCATCGTCTCGGGAATGTCGTGCAGCTTGCAGTCGATGAAGACGCGCACGTCCAAGTGCTCCGCGACCGCTTTCACGAACGACGTGCCGAGCGCGTGGATCGCTTCCAGTCCGAGCTTGAACATCCCGACGTGCTCGCGCAATTCCACAATGTGCTTGTCGATGGTGACGTGATCATCCAGATCGAGCGCGACGATGATCCGGTCTTTCGCTTTAAGGTCCATGGTTCCTCCGGCGCGGATCTCACAATAAAAAAAGCGCCCTGTCAAGGCAGCAGGGCGAGCTTACAAGCGTCGACGTCGAGCGTGTGCGTGGCGAAGAACGTTTTGAGTTCGTCTTCCGATAATGTCCGTACGGCATCCCGCGCGTTCTCCTGTTTCAGGATAACTGCGTTGGCCAGCTCGATGATCACGCCGCGATTCGCTTCGACGCACGTCTTGGTTTGGGCGTAGAGCTCTTCGCGCTGGGGTTTCAGGAAACCGTTCAGCAAGCACTGTTCACCGACTTTGCTGTCCGGCGGGCACGCGCACTTCGCGGCTTCGCAGTACGCGAGCGACGCGAAGGCCGAGCTGTCGGCATCCGGGTCAGTCTCGGACGGCGTCTTTTTGAAGAGCACGTCTTCCGCGGCACCGCCGGCTAGCGAGATGAGCGCGTTGGCGCGATGGCGATAGGCGTCATCGCCGCCCAGTTCGCCAGCGCCCCACGACGTCAGTCCCAGGAACTTGCCCTGGC
>CAYFZV010000138.1:0-1865 GCA_964347735.1 uncultured Gammaproteobacteria bacterium | reverse complement strand
GTTTCGAACGCGTCGGTGCCAAGCTCGTCGGCTTGAAGCTGCTCGTCTCCGAAAAAGACACGGCCATGAAACACTACACGGATGATCTCGCGCAGCGCCGCGGCGAAAAAGTCCGTCAGCTGATGGTTGAGATGCTGACCTCCGGCCCGATCGTTGCGATCGCGCTCGAAGGCATCGAGATCGTCGAAGTCGTCCGCAAGATGATCGGCGCCACCGAACCGAAGAGCGCCGCGCCCGGCACGATCCGCGGCGACTACGCGCACGTCTCGTTCAAGTATGCGGATGAAAAGCAGATCGGCGTCTTCAACCTGATCCACGCTTCCGGTTCGCCGGAAGAAGGCGAAGTCGAACTCGGCGTCTGGTTCAAACCCGAAGAACTCGTCGCGCACGATCCGTCGTACACGAAATTTACGATCAAGAAGTAAGTGACAGCTCCCGTCACGTTTCGCTTCGGTCCGCGCCTTTGCGACACGGGTCTCGCCGCCGAAGCTGGCGGCTCGCCCTCACGCTCGGCTCTCGCCTGCGCGATGGTCGCAAAGACGCGTCTCTACGCGAAACGCGACGGACGGTCAGGTCGAGCCGAGCGCAGCGTCCGTTTGAACAGAGACATACCTCTTTCCGGCGCCAGCACGGAGCGGCCTGACCGGCTGGCACAACGGGTCCTGCGACGAATCAGATGGGCTTGAAACCTTTTCCGTTTCATGCTACGGTTCAAGTGCTCCACGCGAGAAGGATAAATTTTGGGACAATCTTTTGGCAGAGAAGCCGGGTTCTTCCGTCGCTGTGGCGGCGGAGACGATGGCTTCCGCGGCATTATGCGGACGAGGACGCTTCACGGGCATCTCACAGCAGGTACTCGTGACCCCGCCTTCCGAAGCTCCCTGAAAAGGGCTTGCCCACCTGAATCTCTCGCCAAAATTTTACCTCCTCCGTGGAGTCTTTGTATCCGACAAATACCGTCGATCGGGCTGTAGCGCATCGGTAGCGCGCACCCTTGGGGTGGGTGAGGCGGTGGGTTCGATTCCCATCAGCCCGACCATGAGAAACGTCCGTTCCAAGCGGATGTTTTTCTTTTGAGCACATCATTGACAAAAAGCCTTTTTTGTGCTAGATTGTTTCGTCTTGCGAAGCGCGCAAAACCCTACCCGTCGGGCAGGCGGAAACCTTGAAAAGGCGGTCTTTCCATGTCATGTCCGAACGTGATTACGCAACATCTTCTCGTTCTTATGAGGAGGTATCCCGCACACGCCGAGCCGCTCTTGGCTGCGTTCAAGGCGTGGATCCACTATTTCAGTCGTTGCATTGAAAAGGGAATTCATTTCAAGGCGGGGGACCTCGACATCTCGTTGTCGAATGAGCGTTCTTTCGACACTGAAATCAACCTGCTGACGAACACGGCGAACAGTCGAGGCTCCCTGATGGCGAGTGTCTACGTCAACGAACCTCGCCAGGAAGGCCAGAGCCTTTCCATCGCAGCGGATCTCTCGATCCATTTCGGAGACGGCTTGCTCTTGATCGTCGGCTATAAATTTGACGAGAACGGCTGTGGCTGGCGCTTATACGGTGACGACGATCTGGATGAGCCTTCGACTCCGTCGCAAAGAAAGTTTGCGAGGAGGCAAGGGTTCACGCTCGATAAACAGAACGTTCGCATCGCCGAAGCGGAAGGTCACGATGTCGCCGAGCATCTGTTGGATGAATACGTGCGTCTCGAAAGAATGCCTCACTACCGCACCTACCCTCAACGCCGCGAAATGCGCGTGTAACCTGCCCCCGTTCCGGTTTTCCGGCACGGGGGCTTATGCTATTCTGGAGACATGCCAGACGCACCTGCAGATCTGACGCAGCGCATCCGCCAACGCCCG
>CAYFZV010000137.1:0-1944 GCA_964347735.1 uncultured Gammaproteobacteria bacterium | reverse complement strand
GGAGAAGGAGGGGGTTGTCGTCTGGGCCAACGCTTTCGGAGCGCCTGCTCCCGATACCAACGCCCACTTCCGTAGCGGAGCCCCCTTCCTTCGAGGAGAGGCTTAAGAGCGTGGGTATCCGTGTTGGCGAAAGTACGGAGGTCGGTCGCGGCGATCAACCTTTGACGATGATCGGACAGCTGGTCGCCTGCGCCCAATGGCCTAGTACACACAGGAGCCATGAGGTCCCGAACGGATGCGGCTCGTGCCAGACCTACAGGAGGATGTACGGGATCGGCGAGGTCGTGAAGATTCCGCCTTCCGGCGGCGCGCACGATACAGGACGCGCCAAGATGCTCCTTATCGGCATCGTCTGCGCCTCCTGCGGGTATTGCGTCGGCAGCAGTTGGTTTTGCGACCAACCCTGGAAGGATTGGCATGACCATCGTCGCCTGGAGGAACTCATGGGCCGCGAAACGAACTTCCTCGAACATCTCGCCCATCTCGAAAGGTTGCAGGGCGCACCGCTCTACGAACGACGGCGTAGCCTCATCGAGGAGGAACTTGCGCAAATCGACAGTCGTCGCACTGGTCTTGTTTCGGAAAAGCACTATCTGGAAGACACTCTCGGCCGCTTGAAAGGCCCGCCGCACCGCGACCGTTTCCTTGCCGTGCCGCTCGAACCGGAAGAAAAATCAGCCGAACGCGAAACCGTCCGCATCGTGCCGATTCGTTCGCACGAAAAATTCTGAAAGACGACCTCTCCAAGGTCGTCGTTTTTTATTGACATGAAACAAAAAACATGGAATGCTCGGCGCGGATCGAAAGGAGATCGGATGCTCTACACACTGTTGATTGTCTCGCTGGTGGGCGTGTGCGGATTCTTGGCAGGAAGAAGGGCGGACGCGCGTGCGACAAAACGCGACCTCACGACTTCCGAGCCGGAAGCGCTGCTCGAGGCGGGTATCGTGGAAGACGAGGAAGACGATGACGATCTCGACGTGCGCGATCTCTGGGATCGCCTAGAGGACGCCGGATTCCGCGTGATCGATATCGACGAAGTGCGTGACTGGCGCCTCGCGGACGTCGGTGCCATCAAGATTATCGAGCCTGCTGACACTCTCGAAGCTTGCAAGTGCGGAGAAGAGATGAGCGTGCTTGGTGAAATTCACCGGTATGCATGCGGGCGCACTGTCGATACCGCCTTGCTCCACGAGCTGGGCATCGTATGCGAAGGATGCGGATACATCCTTATCACAAAGACCGATCCGGCGGGCAAGCTTGCGCCGCATATTAATCCGAACATCAACTTCTTCGACCTGCTCGATTACTTCGAACGGATCAATGGCGGCCGTGCCAAAAGCGCGACAGAAGAAGCCAACCTGCCCTTTCTCGAACGCCGCCGCGATCAGCTCGAAGGCGAGTTGAACGAAGTGCGCCTGGCGATCAAGACCAAGCAGACGGAAAACGGCCAAAGCGAGCCGTACCGGGATTCGGGAAAAGAACCTTCAGAATCAGACTCAAAAGAAGATAACAGGCCGTTCATCAGAGACGGCATCTTCCGCGATACGCCATGAATCGAAAGACGACCCTCTCGGGCCGTCTCTTTTTATACCGTGACAGTTTTCTGTCCCTTGATCCGTTCCGCGTCTTCGAGTTGGAGTGAGAGGATGCTGGAGGTCGAATCTTCGTTCATCGTCACGCCGTAGAGGACTTGCGACTTCTGCATCGTGTAGCGGTTGTGCGTGATGACGAGGAATTGCGTCTTGTGGGAGAGCTCGTCGATGATCTTGGCGAAGCGCGAGGCGTTCGATTCATCGAGCGCGGCATCGACTTCGTCGAGGACGACGAAGGGCGAGGGGTTGGTGGTCATGATGGCGCAGATGAGCGCGATCGACGTCATGGCGCGTTCGCCGCCCGAGAGCGTGTGGATCGATTTCACGCGCTTGCCAGGCGGGTTGGCAT
>CAYFZV010000136.1:0-1948 GCA_964347735.1 uncultured Gammaproteobacteria bacterium | reverse complement strand
GGTCAGCGTCGCTTCGACCGTCTCCGGGATCTTGGGATCCTTGAGGAGGTTGGTGGACATGCCGACGTTGACGGAAACGAGTTTCAGCTTCGGAACCGCCATGCGGTTCTTGTAGCTGAACTTTTTCATCAACTCCGGGGCCACTTTTTTGTCGTAGGTTTCTCGAAGCATATTACTCGATCGTTTCGCCGCTCTTCTTCGCCACACGGACCTTGCGGCCGTCTTCCATGACCTTGTAGCCGACGCGGGTCGGCTTTCCGGTCTTGGCGTCGATGAGCATGACGTTTGAAGCGTTGACGGGGCCGTTGAATTCGATCCTCTGGCCCTTCTCTCCCTTTTTGCGGGTCTTGGCGTGCTTGAACGTCGCGTTGACGCCCTCGACCACGACTTTGCCTTCCACGGGGAAGACTTGGGTGACCTTACCGGTCTTGCCGCGGTCTTTGCCGGCCATGACCATCACGTTGTCGCCTTTTTTAATCTTCATAAAGGTGGGATCAAACGACTTCGGGAGCCAAGGAGATGATCTTGCCGTAGCCGCGGGCGCGGAGCTCGCGGGCGACAGGTCCGAAGATGCGCGTGCCCTTCGGTTCCTTGCTCTCCTTATCGATGATGACGCCGGCGTTGTCGTCGAAGCGCACGTAGGAACCGTCCTTGCGGCGGGTTTCCTTGTGGATGCGCGTCAGGACGGCGTGCACAACGTCGCCTTTCTTGACCATCCCGTGCGGGACGGCTTCTTTGACGGCGCACGTCACGACGTCTCCGAGAACGGCATAGTGCTTCTTATAGCCGCCGAGCACGCGAATGACTTGGAGCTTCTTGGCGCCGGTGTTGTCGGCGACTTTCAGCATTGAACGGTGTTGAACCATATCGCGTGGGTTAAGCGGCTTTGCCGAGCACGCGCCAGCGCTTATCGCGCGAGTACGGGCGGCATTCTTCGAAGGCGACCTTGTCGCCGACCTTGTATTCGTTCTTCTCGTCGTGAACCTTGAAGCGCGTCGAAACGACGTACTGCTTGCCGTACTTCGGGTGCGTCTTCACGCGATCGACGTTAACGACGATCGTCTTCTGCATCTTGTCAGAGACGACCGTGCCCACGAGTTCGCGGCGGTTGTTTTGTTTCGTCGTCATAGGTCTTACTTACCGGCCTCCTTTTTGAGGAGGGTCATGATCCGCGCGATCGTTTTGCGACCGTTGCGGATCTTACGGACGTTGCTCTCTTGAGAAGCGGAAACCGCGAAGCGCGTGGCGCGCAGGTGTTCGCGTTGTTCACGAAGCAGCTTTTCCAGCTCCGCAAGAGGCTTGTCCTTCAATTCTTTCAGCTTCATAGGGAGGGAATTAGTCGTGCTTGGTGATGAATCGCGAGCGGAACGGCATCTTGTGGGACGCGAGGCGCATGGCTTCGCGCGCCGCTTCGAGCGGAACGCCGTCCATTTCGAAGACGACGGTGCCCGGACGGACGATCGCGACGTAGTGGTCAACGCCGCCTTTGCCGCCGCCCATCGGAACTTCGAGTCCTTTGGTGGTGACAGGCTTGTCCGGGAAAATGCGGATCCAGATCTTGCCGCCGCGCTTGATGTAGCGCGACATGGTGCGGCGAGCCGCTTCGATCTGGCGCGAGGTGACCCAGGCGGGCGTCAGCGACTTGAGGCCGAACTCGCCGAAGCTCAGAGAGAGCTTGGTGGTCGCCTTCTGGAGGCCGGAGCTCCGCAGCTTGTGCCACTTGCGGTGTTTAACTTTTTTCGGAATCAACATAGAAGCGGGTTACGCGGCTGCTTTTTTGGGAGCAGCGGCGCGGGGAGCCGGGCGGCGATCGCCGCCTCCACGCGGACCTCCGCGGTGCGAGCGTTCGCGTTCAGCGGCCGAGAGCGGAGCTTTGAGAGCCGGCGCGATGCCGTCCTTGTCGAAGATTTCGCCGCGGTAGATCCAGACTTTGACGCCGATGGCGCCG
>CAYFZV010000135.1:0-1952 GCA_964347735.1 uncultured Gammaproteobacteria bacterium | reverse complement strand
GTTTTTATTCTCGTGAAAGACCTCGCAATCGCGTCCAACCCGATGGATGAGAGGCGGCATCTCATGACGATGGTGCTCGAAGCGCGTCAGAAAGGGAGCGGCGCATGAAAATTGCCCAAAATCCCCAGCAATTCTCAGCACGTTTAAGCCTTTCCCATCATTTTCGTTTCTTTTTCTGGATTCTTTCGCCGGCTTTTGGTATGATTTTTGCAGTTTGCGCAGCCGCTTCCGACCCGCCGCTTTATGAAGCGCGGGGGCATCGGGATCCTTTTGTGCAGTTGGTGTCCGTGAATTCCACGCAAGCGGCGGGCCTGATCGGCATCGATAACGTGGCCGAGGTGACGGTTGAAGGCGTGGTGTACGATCCGGGAAAAGGTTCTATCGTTATTGCCAACGGCCTGGTGTTGAAAGAAGGGGAAGGGTTGGGCAGCGTCAAAGTCGTGAAGATCAAGCCGGACGGCGTCGTTTTTTCAGTGAATGGCATCGAATCTTTCAAGCCGATGCACAAGGAAGATAGCTAAGAATTTTGATTCCTCTCGTCCGAAAATTGCATATTGGGTTCGGGGTTTTTTTGTTGTGCCTGGCCTTGCAGCCGGTCGCCACGGCCGAAGAAACTTCCGCTGCCGGTGAAATGTCCGCCGCTGCAGAGACTCCGCCGGTCGCCGCCGAAGAAACCGAGCCCTCGGCCGAAACCGCCGCGCCGCCCTCCGTTGAAAGCGTCTCTTCCCCCGGCAACGTGACGGTGGATTTCAAAGACGCGGAAATCCAGAACGTGCTGCGCATTCTCTCACTGAAAAGCGGCGTGAACATTGTCGCCGGAAAGGACGTGACAGGCACCGTCACCATCCGCCTGGTCGACGTGCCCTGGGAAAAAGCGCTGGATGTCGTGCTGAAAACTTACGGGTACGCGTATGACAGGGATGAGAACATCATTCGCGTGACGACGCTCGAGAACCTGAAAAAAGAAGAGCTTTCCACCGAGGTGTTCACGCTCAATTATTCCCAGGCCGCTGACGTGGAGCAGTCGCTGCAGGATATCTTGAGCGAGCGCGGCAAGATCCGCTCGGATGCGCGCACGAATACGCTCGTCGTCACCGACATGGCGACGTCGATCCAGAACGTTCGTCAGGTGGTGACGCGGCTGGACCGGCAGACGCCGCAGGTGATCATCGAGGCCAAGATCATCGAGACAACGCTCGGAGACAGCGACCGGCTCGGCATCAAATGGAGCACCAAGGTTTCCGTGCACGGGTCCTCGCGCCCCACTTCGTTCCCGTTTCCTGCGTTCGGCTCGCCGCATTCGACGCCGGGACGGTATCTTCCCGAAGGACGCGGCACCCAGACCCAGCAGGGGACCGTCGGAAGCTCCACGACGGCGACGACGACGGCCACGGTACAGGATTTTCCGACGCCGAATTACAACCATCAGCCGACGTTTCCGGTGGTCGACAAGGCGGAGTTCACTTTTGGGACCGTCGATTTTACCCAGTTTCAAGCCATGCTTGAAATGATACAGGAAAGGGCCAATACCAAGATCCTTTCCGAGCCCCACATCACGACGTTGAACAACCGGGAGGCAAAAATCCTCGTCGGGGAAGTTATCGCGATCCCCGTATTCGAGCGGAACACGACCACCGGACGCATGGAGATCACCGGCTACAACGACCGGGACCTCGGCATCCGGCTTTCGGTCACGCCTCAGATCAACGATGCCAATGAAATTGTCGTCAATATCCATCCGGAGATCACCAATCTCCTGGGGTATGACGATTTGACTACGGAAATCAAGGCTCCCCGCTTCACGACACGAGAGGCGGAGACCAACGTCCGCATCAAAAACGGACAGACGATCGCAATCGGAGGATTGATTCGGGAAAATTTAGTGGATTCAGTGACGAAGGTGCCGATTTTGGGTGACTTGCCTATTGTGGGAGCAGCTTTCAAATTTAAAG
>CAYFZV010000134.1:0-1996 GCA_964347735.1 uncultured Gammaproteobacteria bacterium | reverse complement strand
TGACCAAGCCGATCATCCTGCGCACCCCGACCACCAAAGGCGTGAAGGTCGGCGTCGATCGCGAAAAGAAGATGTTGAACGGATTCGTCGTCGCACAGATCGGCCCGGCCAAAGGACACGGCGCCGACCTCGACGAAACGACGCGCAAGCAGATCGAGCGCGGACGCCGCACCGTCGAAATCCTGAAGCAGCCGCAATATCAGCCGATGCCATTCGAACACCAGGCCGCGATCATCTACGCGGTAACCAACGGTTTGATCGACGACATCGCCATCGACGCCGTGCGCGTCTGGGAAGACGGCTTCCACCGCTATCTCAAAGCCTCGCGTTCCAAAATGATGGAAACGCTGCGCGACAAGAAAGCGCTCGAGCCGGAAATCGAAGCCGAGCTCAAGGAAGCAATCGCCGAATACAAAAAAACCTTCACGATGTAACCCGAGTGAGGGGCGGTGCTCACGAACGCAGCGTCCGTTCTAGGAGGGACATACCTCTTCCCGGCGCCAGCGAGCGAGCACCGACCCGAACGACATATGGCCATCAACACGAAAGCCATCAATCGGCGGATCAAATCCGTCGTCAATACGAAGAAGATCACCAAAGCCATGGAGCTGGTGAGCGCTTCGAAGATGCGCAAGGCCGTGCAAGCCGTGCTCGCTTCGCGTCCCTACGCGAGGATGGCTTGGGGTCTCGCCGCGCGACTTGAAGCCAAAGGCGAAGAGGCGCATCCGCTCATGCGTCAGCGAGCGGAAGTGAAACGCACGCTCGTCGTCCTCGTAACCTCGGATCGCGGCCTCTGCGGAGGCTTCAACGCCCAGGTGCTGAAAGCGGCTTCCGAACTGGTGCGCACGCGCGGCAAAGACACGGTCGACTTCATCGCTGTCGGCCGCCGTGGCGAGCAATGGATCCGCCGTCGGAATCTCCCCCTCAATGCCGCCTTCGAAGATCTGGTCGCCGGGGGAGCCCCAGCAGCCTCAAAGATCCGCCCGATCGCCCGCATGCTCCGCGACGGCTTCACAAAACAGGGCTACGACGAAGTCATTGCGGTCTACACCGACTTCATCTCCTCGGTCCTGCAGAAGCCGACGACCAAAACGCTTCTACCGATCAAGAAAGACGTCGAGCCGGAAGCGTTGGCGGGGGAGTATCTCTTTGAACCTGACGCAAGAAGCGTGCTCGACGCGCTTCTCCCCCGGATCGCCGAAGCGCAACTCTATCAAGCCATCCTCGAATCGCTCGCGTCGGAACACTCGGCCCGCATGCTCGCCATGAAGAACGCGACCGACGCAGCCGCCGACATGATCGACGATCTGCGCCTCACCTTTAACCAAGCCCGCCAAGCCGGCATCACGCAGGAAATCGCGGAAATCTCCGCCGGGCGCGCCGCGCTCGCCAACGCATAACCGTATGAATGGAAAAATAGTACAAGTCATCGGCCCGGTCGTGGACGTCGAGTTCGAAAGCGAACTCCCGGCCATTTTGACCGCGCTTGAAACCAAAGCGGTCGACGGACACCGCGTCGTTCTCGAAGTGCAATCGCACGTCGGCGGCAACCGCGTCCGCGCCGTCGCCATGCAAACCACCGACGCGCTCCGCCGCGGCCTCGAAGTCGTCGATACCGGCGCTCCGATTTCCGTCCCGGTCGGCAAAGAAACGCTCGGGCGCATGTTCGACGTCATCGGCGAGCCGATCGACGGCGGCAAGCCGGTCAACGCCAAAACACGCTGGGCAATCCATCGTGCCGCACCGTCCTTCGACGAACAGTCCACTAAAGCCGAAATTTTCGAAACCGGCATCAAGGTCATCGACCTGATCTGCCCATTCTTGAAAGGCGGCAAAGTCGGCCTCTTCGGCGGCGCAGGCGTGGGCAAGACCGTCATGATCATGGAACTCATCCGCAACATCGCTTCCGAGCACGGCGGCTTCTCGGTCTTCGCCGGCGTCGGCGAGCGCACCCGCGAAGGCAACGACCTCTGGAACGAAATGCACGAGTCGAAAG
>CAYFZV010000133.1:0-2086 GCA_964347735.1 uncultured Gammaproteobacteria bacterium | reverse complement strand
TCCTCGTCCGTGTCGATGATCGTGTCGTGGGCGCCCTGATCGTAGGTTTCCTTCAAAGAGGCGCGCACTTCACTTTCTTTCTGACGGTCAGCGATCTGCTGCTTCTCGGCCAGGTTTTTCACGTAGGATTCGTCCTCGCCCTGTTTGAACCAGGCTTCTTCCGTCTCCTTGAAGGCGGGAATCGGACGATATTCCGGATGTGCTTCAACGGCCTTTGCGATTTCATCTTCGGAAATCTTCGGTCCAGCGTCCGCGGATTCGGGCGTGGGGAGCGCCATCGGCTTGATTGTCTTTCGCTTGGCACGTTTCTGCGGCCTCACTTCAACCTTCGGTTCATCTTCCGAGATGGCAAGATGCGTCAGGTCTTCGATTTTCGCTTCGACTTCTCCGGATTCCGATCTCGCGAGTTCCGTGGAAACGAGTTTTTCTGTAGGGGGACGGCGACGGCCACGGGCGGTCCGGTGTTTCGGCACTGTCGGCGCTTCAACTGAAAGACTTTCCTGATCGCCCAAATCAAACTCCTTTTTTTGCGGCTTCGCTTCCGGGACAGAAGGCAAATATTCCGGCAGCGGCGTATTGCGGCGTTCGCGTCCCATAAATGGGGGTATGTGGATGAAATCATTGCAAGTATAACATAAAATCCCGCACCGTACGGTGCGGGATTTAGTTTACGACGCGTTGCGCCTGCGTTCTTCCTCGAGCTGTTCGATTTCCTCGCGGATTTTTTTCGCGGCAGCGTCCTTTTCCTGTTCTTCAAGCAACTGCTTTTCCGACATCGGCACACCGTAGGTGTGTTGCGTGCGGAGTTCCGGCTTTTCGAGCTCGCCCATGCGTTCATAGAGCGACTGCACTTTTTCTTGGAGCCAGCCCATTTCGGGCGCGTCGGCGTCCATAGCGCGAAGCTCGTTTTCCGTCTTCTCGATATCCGCCTTGATCTGCTCAAGTTCGGATTTCGGCTGTTCGTTCGAAGGCATTTCGAAGCTCATTGGGGTGGGGTTATTACTTGCCAAGATAGCAAAAAAATGCGAATTTGTCAATCGTATGAAAGCGCTTCCCCGCATTATCGTCATCGTCGGACCGACGGCTTCTGGCAAGTCATCGTTGGCGTTGCGTCTCGCAAGGATGGTGGGCGGTGAGATTATTTCGGCGGATTCGCGCCTGCTCTACAAGGGCATGGATATCGGAACCGCCAAGCCGACCCTGAAAGAGCGGAAGAATGTCCGGCACCACATGATCGACCTCGTTCCGCCGTCGAAGACGCTGACACTGGCCGACTACAAGCGTCGCGCGTTCAAAGCGATCCGCGATATCTTGAAACGCGGCCGCGCGCCGATCGTTGTCGGCGGCACGGGCCTGTACGTGCGGGCGATTGTGGAGAACCTGGAGATTCCGGAAGTGCCGCCTGATCCGGCGTACCGCGCATTTCTTCAGAAAAAAGGAAAAGCCTGGATTTTGGCGCGGATACGGAAACTCGATCCTGAATACGCGCAGCGCATCGGTCCCAATCCGCGCTATGCCACCCGGGCGCTTGAAGTCATCAAAGCGACGGGCAAGCCGTTCGGCGCGCAGCAGGGGATCGGACCGAAAGTGTTCGACGCGCTTCTTCTCGGATTCAATCCGGGTAAAGACGCGCTGAAGCGTCGGATTACGAAACGCGTTGAGGCAATGTTCCGTGCAGGTCTTGTCGAAGAAGTCCGCACACTGGCGAAACAGTACTCCTCCGATCTGCCGAGCATGAGCGGTATCGGCTATCGGGAGCTTTTGCCCTATCTGCGGAACGAGATTTCCCTTAACGAGGCGAGAACAGCGATCAAAAAGAACACGGAACAGTACGCCAAACGCCAAATGACCTGGTGGCGTCGCATGGGCGGCATCCTTTGGCTCAAGAGTCCGGAAGCCGCGCTTAAAGAGGCTAAAAATTGGCTGAAACAAGCCAAATAATCCAGTCAGCCCTTCCCAAAAGCCCCGTTTTCTGCTACTCTTAAGGCAGAATTCTTAACGTCCTCCGTATGGAACCCGTCATGGGCTACTGCGTGAAGTGCAAGGACAAGCGCGAAATCAAAGACGCGCAGGAAGTCCAAATGCC
>CAYFZV010000132.1:0-2123 GCA_964347735.1 uncultured Gammaproteobacteria bacterium | reverse complement strand
CTCCTTCTCGTTCGCGCCCCACATCTTCCGCACCGAGCCGTGGCTTTCTTTCAACTTCCTCTCGCGCCGCGAGACGCTTCTGCCGCTCGCCGCCCTGTTCTTCGCCGCAATCGTCGGTTTGATCGACGACTACCTCAACGTCCGCAAGATCGGCGCACACGGCGGCGGCCTCAAAGTCTGGCACCGCCTCGTTTCGTATACGCTTATTGCCGTCATCGCGGCCTGGTGGTTCTACGTCAAGCTGGAATGGGATGTCCTGCGCGTACCCTTCGTCGGCCTCGTGGACGTGGGCGTGTGGATGATTCCGATTTTCATCTTCATCATCGTGGCCACCGCGTTTTCGGTGAATGAAACGGACGGGCTCGACGGTCTCGCTGCGGGCACGCTCCTCACCGCCTTCACTTCGTACGGCGCGATCGCCTTCCTGCAAGGTAAGGAGGATCTCGCGGCGTTCTGCGGCGCGATCGTCGGTGCACTGCTCGCTTTCCTGTGGTTCAACATCAACCCGGCGCGTTTCTTCATGGGCGATACCGGCGCGATGTCGCTCGGCGTGACGCTCGGCGTTGTCGCCATGCTGACGAACAGTCTGTTGCTTTTGCCGATCATCGGTTCGGTCTTCGTGCTCGAATCCATTTCCGTCATCGTCCAGGTCGCTTCGAAAAAACTGCGCAAGAAAAAAGTCTTCCTGTCGGCGCCGATCCACCATCATTTCGAAGCCAAAGGCTGGCCCGAACCGACGATCGTCATGCGTTTCTGGGTGATTGCAGCCGTCTCCGGTGTGCTCGGTTTGATCATTTCGCTTTTGGACCGCTGACCGGCGACGCTATGCGACGCCACTCGCCGGATTATGCACTGCTCGCCGTCGTCGCAGGACTCCTCGTCTTCGGACTCGTGATGCTGACGTCCGCCACCGGCCCCACGGGCTTCCAGAAATTCGGCGACAGCTATTATTTCTTCAAACGACAGCTGCTTTTCGGTGTCATACCCGGCATCGTGCTTTTGCTCGTCTGCATGCGCATCACGGTCGAGCGTTTGAAGCGCTTGGCTCCGCTCATGCTGCCCGTCGCCGCCGTGCTCTTGTCGCTTGGCTTCATTCCGGGACTCCGCGCCGGCTACGGTTCCGGTTCCTGGGTGAATATCTTCGGCGCCTCGCTTCAGCCTTCGGAACTCGCCAAGCTCTGCCTCATCCTGTATTTCGCCTGGTGGTTCGCCCGCCGTGACGAAGAAGCCATCAAAGGTTTCTGGACAGGTTTCCTGCCGTTCACGATCTCGGTCGGCCTGGTCGTCGGTCTTATGATGCTGCAGTCCGATCTCGGCACGACCTCCGTGATCGTCGCGTTCCTGTTCACGATGTACATCGCCGCCGGTGCGACGCTCAAGCATCTCGCCGCGCTCTTGGCTGCGGGCTTCGCGATGTTCCTCGTCTTTATCAAGATCGCGCCGTACCGCGCGGCGCGCCTCGAAATTTTCCTGCGCCCCGATCTCGATCCCCAGGGCGTCGGATATCACATCAACCAGGCGCGCCTGGCGATCGGTTCCGGCGGCTGGTTCGGACTCGGTCTCGGAAAATCGCGCCAGAAATTCCAGTACTTGCCGGAAGTCGCGGGCGATTCAATCTTCGCCGTGATTTCCGAAGAGCTCGGTTTCATCGCGTCCGCACTGGTCGTCCTGGCGTATCTCGCTTTCGTGCGCTACGGCCTGCGCATCGCCGAGCGCGCGTCGGATCCTTTTGCGCGCTATGCGGCCATCGGCATCACGGCCTGGATCGGCTTCCAGGCGATTCTCAACATTTCCGCCATGGTCGGCCTCATGCCGCTGACCGGCGTGCCGCTGCCCTTCATCAGCCACGGCGGTTCCGCCATGCTCGCAAATCTGATGGCTGTCGGCGTCTTGGCTGGAATTTCCAGGGAAGGTAAGGTTGTCCGTACAAACTGATATGAAGATTCTTTTCGCAGGCGGCGGAACGCTTGGTCCCGTCACGCCGCTCCTGGCCGTCATCGATGAAGTCCAGCGCCTTCGGCCGGAAGCCGAATGCGTGTTTGTCGGCACGTCGAAAGGTCCGGAACGCCGCCTGGTTGAAGAAGCCGGCGTGCGTTTTCTCGTGCTTGATGCGCCGAAGCTGC
>CAYFZV010000131.1:0-2207 GCA_964347735.1 uncultured Gammaproteobacteria bacterium | reverse complement strand
CGGAGATCTCGCGCCCCGATGCCTCTTGGTCGGCGATCCGGAACGCGCGCGCATGATCGCCGAGAAGTTCTTTGATCGCGATTCCTCTCGATCCGTCGGCGATCATCGCGGACTCAAATCCTTCACGGGCGCGTACGAAGGCACGCCGATGTCCGTCGTGACGACCGGTATGGGCAGCGCCTCAACGGCGATTGTCATGCCGGAAGCGGTCCGCTCTGGCGCCCGTGCGTTCATCCGCATCGGCACTTGCGGCGCGCTCTGCAAAGAGGCGAAGGTTGGACACGCCGCGATCTGCACGGGCGCCGTTCGATTCGATGGAGCCAGCGACAACTGGGCCCCGATCGAATATCCGGCCGTGGCAGACTATCGCGTCGTTGGCGCGCTCGTCGAAACCGCGAGGCGTCTCATGATGCCGCATCATATCGGCATCACCGCAACCACCACGGATTTCAATGAAGGGCAGGCGCGGCCTGATGATACGGGCTATATCCCACCTCGGCTCCAAGCCCGGCATGACGAACTCGTGAAACGCGGCGTGCTCTGCTATTCGATGGAAGAAGCCACGATCTTCGTGTGGTGCTCGACCCATGGCGGCTATCCCTGCGGCGCCATTGATGCCGTCGTCGCGAACCGCATTACCAACGAATTCGGGGTCGAGGGCGTGGACAGGGCGACGCTGATCGCCTGCACCGCACTCACACAACTCAAGCTCGAATGACGCCAAGCCCGTCCATGACGGGCTTTTTCTTTCAAGCTGCTATACTTTGACCATATGTCCCCCATCCGCCTCACGCGCGAGCAAATCAAAAAACTTGTCTACGGCATTGGGAGCCTGAACCAGGATCAGCGCGAGCTGATCAAGGAAACGCTCGAACGTCTCGCGCACAGTTCCGACGGACACATCTCGACGGAAGAACTCCGCAAGGAACTTTCCCGTCTCCGCGCCGACTACAAGATTTCCGAAATCGACGCGAAGGCCATCACGAGCGCGGTTTTCAGTGCATAAAAAAAGACCCGCCGGTGAGGCGGGTCTTTTCAAGCACGATGCTTAGGCGCGGGACACGCCGGAGGCGCGGGGGCCCTTTTCGGACTCTTCGGTCTCGAAGGAAACCTTGTCTCCGACCTTCAGTTCGTCGAAAGTGACGCCCTGGAGGGATTCCGAGTGGAAGAAAATATCCTTGGAGTTGTCTTCAGGAGTGATGAAGCCAAAGCCCTTGTCCGTAAGCCGTTTGATCGTTCCGGTCATAGTCGTACGTTGAACGTGAGTAAGCCGCTCTAGGATGCCACACTATCGGGTTTTTGTCCAATGCGGGTGCCGGAATGCTATGATAACCCCCTATGACCTTCTCTGATTTCAGCAAAAAAGACCTGGCACTCTTCCGACGTTTGAACACCCCCGCGAAGATCCAGGACTTCCTGAATGCGATCCCGATCAACCGCGAGCCGGAGGGCGATACAGTACTTTCTCCCCTACGCGTGCTGCGCGAGAACCGCGCCCACTGCATCGAAGGCGCCATGCTGGCCGCCGCGATTTTCCGTTTTCACGGAGAGCGTCCGCTCATCGTCGACATGGAAGCCGCGCCTTGGGATCAGGATCATGTGATCGCCGTCTTCAAACGGAGCGATCACTGGGGCGCGATTTCAAAAACCAATCATCCCGTGCTGCGGTATCGCGAACCGGTCTACCGCACGATCCGCGAACTCATCATGTCCTATTTCCACGAATACACGCCCGTGGGCGGCGAAAAGAAAACGTTGCGCGCCTATTCCGCGCCCGTCGACCTCACGCGCTTTGACAAGACCAATTGGATGACGCGAGAGGACAACGTCTGGGACGTTCCGTATTATCTCTGCGAAGTGAGGCATTCCCCCATTCTGACGCGCACGCAGATCGCCACACTGCGCAACCTCGACCCGATCGAAAGAGAAACCAGCTCCCGCGAGGAGTGGCCCAAAAAAAGAAGGTCGAGGTGAATCGTCCTTGACGATCCCGCGCGTTTTTGCTTTCCTGTCTGCCGGGAGGTAGAGATGAAAGAGGAACTGCGGAACGGAAAGAGGAAGATCTCCGTCCAACAGATCTTTGGACGGCTGACCGTGGAAGACGCGCGTCAGCCGCAACACGGCAAGCGGCACGTCGCGTATGTCAGCGTCCTGCGGATCGGGGAACAGATGCTGCCCCTTTTCGTAAAAGAAGTCGATTCGATCAG
>CAYFZV010000130.1:0-2258 GCA_964347735.1 uncultured Gammaproteobacteria bacterium | reverse complement strand
CGGATGTTCTGGAACTGAAGTCGCGGATGGGGGATTCGAAGGCGGCGGTGATCGCGAAGATAGAGAAGCCGGAGGCGGTGGCAAATATCGACGCGATTCTGGAAGTTGCGCAGGGAATTATGGTGGCGCGGGGGGATCTTGGGATTGAAATTGCCGCGGAACGTGTTCCGTTGATTCAAAAAGAAATTATTCAAAAATGTTTGTCCGCGGCAAAGCCGGTCGTGGTGGCAACCCAGATGTTAGATTCTATGATTCGTATGCCACGGGCGACACGAGCTGAAATATCAGATATCGCGAATGCCGTGATCGATCACACGGACGCGACGATGCTCTCGGGCGAGACGGCAAGCGGAGCCTTTCCCGTCGAAGCGGTGCAGACCATGGCGCAAACGATTCACGAAACAGAAGCGAGTCATTATGATGACTTGCCAACCTGTTTGCGTGAAACCGCCTCGGCTGAAGAAGCGATGACAAACGTGGCAGCCGTTCTTGTCGAGGCGAGCCACGCAAAAGCCGTCATCGTTGCCTCATTGTCAGGTCATGCGGCACGTCTTGTCAGCCGCTATCGTCCGGGGGTTCCTGTCTTTGCCGTAACGCCCTTTGATCGGGTGGTGCGTCAATTGGCGCTTTCTTGGGGGGTTTATCCATGGCTTGTGCCGGTCGCAACCTCTCTATCAGATCTGCTCGATACGGCTATGTCCCAATTGGTCGATGGGGGAATGTTGCAAGTCGGCGATGACGTCGTCGTTGTCGCCGGAGAGCCTTTAGGCCAAACAGGTCATGTCAATTTGGTGGAATTGAGAAAGGTGGAATAAAAACACCCCCCGAGGTACCTCGGGGGGCTTGTGTTTAAGCGGCGTCGCGGACGTTATCCGTGCGGCCTTCGAGATCGAAGTTGTCTTCGATGAAGCGGATGACCTTGGCAGGATCCGTGTCGCGATGGAAGACGATATTCGGACCGTGCTTGTCGAGCATGACGGCGCGAATGTTGTCGAAGCGCATCAGGCCGGCGCTTGTGTTTGCGCCACACTCGTGTGAGCCGCATTCATAGGGTCGCTGACTGCGAACGGCGACAGGTGAGTCTGGCTTGATCGGGCAATGGAAATGCACGATGCAGTCCACGTCGGGATGTTCACTAAAGACGATGCGCTGACTCTGGCCACCAACTGAAGGCTTGGAGCCATAAGCGAGCATCCGATCTGGGCCCAGATTTTTGAGCATTACGAGACCCGTTTCATCGAGATGATTGAAGTTTGTCTTGCGACGTGACGTCAGGATCGTCTGATCATCAACTTTGACAGCGAAGTGACCGACCGTGGAACCGAGGAAAGGCTTGTAGGCGCCACGCGCACAACAATGGTCTACGACCGCGCGAAGCGAGGCGGGGACGAGCTCAGAGGACCAGGGGATGGCATCACCTGGCACAACCTCGACTCGCGTAAAGTGCAGATTGGAGCGGAGGGCGACCATTTCAGCCAGACCCTTCAACATCGCTAAGCGGTCGGTCGTCTCGTGGTAGCGTGCCTGTTCGGGCGTGATGACCATGTTGAGGCCGGTTGTAAGGTCATTGGCGACGACGAGATTGCACGAGGCCTTCTTCACGAGATCAAGACCCTTGAAGTATTGAGCATCAGGCGTTTCACCCACGGTCGTCTTGAAGCCGACCAGGAAGAGATCCTTGCGCGTCGCGCGGATGCGGCGCACGAGTTTGTCGCTGGGTTTGAGCAGGAGCGTGTGCGTGAGCGCGCTGTGCGAGCTCAACCGCGGATGCGTCTTACGACCGAATGACGCGCCATCATTCGTATAAGCTGGCATCAGCTCTGCAGGTTCAAAGTCGCAGACCGCGGCCGCGAGAATGATCCCCGTCGTGTCCTCTCGCTTTACGAGATGCGTGAGCAATTGGTCGAGATCCTGGTTGGTACGCAGATCTCGGATGCCGGCTTCGGTAAACAGCCTGCGCTCATCTGCCGCACGTTCATGGACGCCTTGAGCCATGGAAGTCAGAATGAGTTGCGTTTTGACGTTGATACGTCCAGCGGCGATCATGGCCTCGGGCAAGAGTCTGCTGAGGGCCACGCCCGTTCGTCCAAGGGCAGGGGCTGCCAGGGCAAAGTGAGGGGCGATATCGACAAACGTGCCACCAGCGATGATGTAGAACACTTTGGTCGCAGACATTGTTGTTCTCCGTGTTGGTTGTGGAAGGTACGGTTATATCCTACAGATTTCACGAGATTATGCAAGGTCTGCACCTCCTGAGG
>CAYFZV010000129.1:0-2288 GCA_964347735.1 uncultured Gammaproteobacteria bacterium | reverse complement strand
TACACCGACCGCTCCGACCCGTACGCGGTGTGGGAGGAAGCAAAAACACATACCCTCCAGCTCCGCGACAAGTCGTGGCCGCTCCGCAACCTCATCAAGTGGAACACCACCCAGTGGACCAACGAGATGCAGAAGGAGCTCGCGCTTCACCTCAAGGAAGCGCTCAACGACATCGGCGTCCCGATCAATTATCTCTGGGACGAAGGCGTCGCTGGCACGAAGACGATCACCAATCTGGCGGCTCGAGTTACCTCGATCAACGGCATGGTCAAGGAAAACGAAAGCCGACTCAAAGGCGTCGTCTACGACAGCTATGGCGTCGAAAAGCTCGACCTCCTCTTCGAGGTCGATGAACTCCAACGGACGGTTCGCATCCTCGACGGTGCAGACCCGACGAAGGAGCTCAAGCTCCGCGCCTGGTACGATCCTCACGCGGCGTTCTTCGGGAGGGCGCACAAAGCTTCCCGCGGCGTCGTCCTCGTGACCGGCCGGGATCGGCACTACTGCACATGGGTCATGGACATTGGCGCTATTGCCCCGACTGCGGGCGGCACAAACGTCATGTGGTTCCACGTGCAGAACAACACGCCGACGAAGTGCTACCTCGACAAGACGGGAACGGCTCGTCTCCTCGCGCAAGCGACGAAGATGACCGATCGCCAGATTGCCGCGCTCGTGAGCTGGTAAGGGAGGGGGACATGAACTTCAAACTCATTGCGCCTCTCCTCGCAGCTGTCGTGCTCTCTGCGTGTTCGGCCGGTGGCTATGTCGATGCCGGCGATGGCTCGGCGCATCACGTCGCGAAGTGCCCGAAGGGTACCGAGTGCGTGTCGACGCTCAAAGTTGGTGCCGCCGTTACAAGCGGTTCCGAATGGGACAAGAAGCTGGCGAATGTTCCGTCGTCCGGCTGGCAACCCGCCGCGAAGCCGTCGTTGTGGGAGAATCCGGACACCATCAAGGAGCGTATTTCGAAGGTGGATCCGGAAGCGCTTTCCTCGGGGGCGGTCCTGAACGAGAAGTCGGCTGTTGACCCGAAAGGGAAGACATCCGAACTCACGTCCGGGCTCGTCACGAATACGCCGTCGAAAAAAAGTGTCGGCGCATCTCCTAAGGAAAAGCCGAAGGCGACCCCCAAGAAACCGGATTCGCCCAAGGCACCCAAGGAGGAGGATAAGCTCTCAAACATGCCCCCGCCAGCCTTGGTGGGGAAGCCTGTCTCGCTCGTTCCCCAAGCCACTGCCTCCGAGACCGCCAGCAAGCCGGCGTGTGATCGGCCTCCGGGCATCACGAACTGGCCCTGCTGAAGTTCTTTGCGTCCACGAGCACCGCCCCGGCATCTTTTGCTGGGGCGGTTTTCTTTTCATTCGTGGAACTTGACTTTATTCCATTTTACTGTATAAGGATTTCGGTATCCCGTAGGGGATTGTTCTCATCAAAAAAGGAGGGCGCACCATGCGCCATGTTTTCTCGAAGATAGCCGGTGTCGCCATCATCCTTGCACTCGGCGCTTGCGGGACGATAGATTCCCCGCAGATCACGCAAACCCAAGAGGGCGACAGGTGCAAGCAGGGGGTAAAAAAGGATAGTCACCTCGCCTACAAGCTCTGCGTCTGGGAAAATACCGGCCCTGCCACGAATCTGGCATGGGACCGGAATGAGTCCCGCAGCGAGGTCCGCCGCGATCTCTACAAAGCTGGAACGCTCTACTCAGGATGCGTTTTGGTCGAGGTCGGTCTTCGGAACGTCAACCTCTCGAAAGGGATGACGGTTATCCGAAGCGCCCCTGGCGGGAAGACGGAGGCGGTCTCTTTCTCTGCGTCGTCAGCAAAGAACGCGGACGTTGTCGTGGACGTCTGTGGCGGCGAGGGGACTCTCTGGGTTCCGAACGCCATGCTCGGGGCGGATCATTACGTGCAGCTCCGGTCCGTCAAAGGACCAGCTCTCGCGTACAATCATCCCCAGATGAACTACTTCACTAAGAACGGTGAAGACATGGAGGCCGCGGGGAAACCCCGGCATCTGGCGACACGGCTCAACACGAAGATGCCGTGACGCGACGGTTCTGTGTGGGTGGTCGAGTACTCGACCACCCACGGGAACCTTTCCATATTCGATGCATTCAGGTATGTTTCTTGCATTGAGTAAACACGCACATGAATACCCCACAGCCAATTGAACGAGTTGTCAAAATCCTCCTCAAAAAGGCGGCGGCTTTAGGCGTGTCTCTCGTTATCGTCTTTGTCGCATTCGTTCAGTCTGGCTCTGACCACAAGCTCGGTTCGCAGCAC
>CAYFZV010000128.1:0-2299 GCA_964347735.1 uncultured Gammaproteobacteria bacterium | reverse complement strand
GGTTCCGGCAGTTCGACTTCGCGGAAACGCGAGAGCATCGGACCCAAAAACAAAACGGACGAACGCATAGAGCGCATCGCCTTGCGGTCCAGTTTCGCCGGATCAGCGCTCCGCGGATCGATCTTGAGCTCATGCTCCCCCGCCCACTCGACGGTCACGCCGAGGCTGCGGAGAATGTCGAGCATGCGCTCGACGTCGCGAATACGCGGCACGTTTTTCAGGACGCAGATGCCGTCCGTGAGAAGCGTTGCCGCCAGGATCGGCGTGGCGGCGTTCTTCATGCCTGCCGCCCGGAGCCGACCGCGGAGTTTTTTTCCGCCTTGAATTCGGAGTCGGCTCATAGTACGATTTGGTCGGAAACAGCATACTCCGCTATGGACCCGCGCGCAAGACGATGGTTGAGCTGGACATTCATTATTTCCTTCTTTGTGCTCGCCCCGGTCATCATCCTTTCGACGGCCGGTTTTCGTTATAATTTTGACTTGCACCGCCTCGAACGCGCGGGCGTGATGATGGTCGAAAGCCGCCCGGCCGCCGCCTCGATCAGCCTGAACGGCAAGCCGCAAAAATCGGAAACGCCGGCGCATCTCGGAAAGATCACGCCGGGCACCTATGCTGTGCGCGTGGAGAAATCCGGATATCACGCCTGGACGAAAACCGTTTCCGTCGGCAGCCGCGAAACAGCGTTCTTGAACCAGATCTCCCTGTTCCGCGACGAAGCGCCCGCGATACTCAAAGAGATCGGTGCGCCATCCGCCACGGCCTTTTCGTCCGACGCGCGCTATGCGGCGGCCGTAGCTTCGGCCTCTTCCGGCGCCGAAGTCGTCGTCATCGACACCAAAAACGGCGGCGCTTATCTACCCTATCGTTCGAGCGCCAACGCTTCGTCGTTCCGTTTGAGCTGGTCGCCCAACGGACGCTTCCTGCTGATCGCGCGCGCCGGGAAGTCTCCGTCGTTCCTCCTCTGGAGCGCCGGCGAGCCGGAGCGCGTGAAAGACCTGTCTGCTGAAACCGGCGTGTCGCTCATCGACGCCTTCTGGGCGCAAGACGCCGATCGCGTGTACGGCGTTTCGAAAGGCGTGCTGTACGCGATCGAAACGGATCTGCACGTGGCCGCGCCGAGCGGACCTTCGATCGCCGCACCTGTCGTCGCGAACGACACGCTGTACGGCATCGCCCCAGGCGAGACACCGACGCTTGCGCACCGACGCTTGCGGGACACGGAATTCGACACGCTCGCACAGCTTCCTTCTCCCGACTTCATGCCGATTCGCGGCGCGAACGGACGGATCGCATACGTGTCCGTCTCCGGAGAACGCCTGTTCACGGTCGATCCGTCCGGAGACCGGCCGACGGCCTTCGAAGGGCGCGGGCGGGACGGCGTCTGGTCGGCCGACGGCACGAAGCTTCTCTATTGGAGCGATCTGGAAATCCGTATCTACGACACGCGTTCCGGTTCGGACGAGCTCGTCAACCGCTTGAGCGGACCGATCGCGCAGACCGCCTGGCACCGTCCTGAATGGAACGCCCTGTATGCCGTCGGCGGCACGCTGTATGCCATCGAAACGTCCGACCGTTTCGGACGCATGACGGTACCCATCGCGCATTTCAAAAACATGAACCGTTTCGCCGTCAGTCCGAACGGCGATACGGCGTTCATCTTCGGCACCAAAGACGGCACGGACGGGCTCTGGAAATTGCGGCTGCGGTAAATGAAAACATCCCGATATCGGGATGTTTTCAGATTTCCACGATTGCGTTGTCTCCGATGACGAGCTTGTGCCCGCGTGGAAGCGTGGAATGCGCTGATGCCACCGTGGCGTTCATGCCGATCAGGCTGTCGACGATCCTGGTCGAGCAGTTAAGATCCACGTCGTCGAATACGACGGAGTGCTCGATCTCGGTATTGTAGATCTCGACGCCATTGCCGATCGAGGTGTACGGACCGATGTATGAATTCTCGATGCGGCAGTTCTCTCCGATCGCGACCGGGCCGCGGATGAGCGAGCGCGGGCCGATCACCGTACCTTTGCCGACAGAAACTTTTCCCTGTAGTACGGCGGTGGCGTCGATCTGAGCGCCTTCGCAACCGTCGTCCACCATTTCATTCAAGAGCAGCTGGTTGCCTTCGAGCAGATCCTCCGGCTTGCCGGTGTCTTTCCACCAGCCGGTGATCTCCTCGTAGCCGACGGCTTTGCCGTTTTCGATGAGCCAGGTGTGGATGTCGGAGATTTCGTATTCGCCGCGCGCCGAAGGCTTGATGTGCGCGAAGGCCTCGAAGAACGTTTTGTCGTAGACG
>CAYFZV010000127.1:0-2310 GCA_964347735.1 uncultured Gammaproteobacteria bacterium | reverse complement strand
GGTCAAGAAGTGCCGAAAGAAAAAGATCCGGCGGGAAGCCGGATCACGGATCGTGAAGCGTTGGAACATCGACGCGGATCATGTATCCGCCCTTGTCGCCGCGCGGATTGAAGTAGAAGTGAATCCGCGGATTGAGCTTGAGTGTTTCGCAAGCCCTGTAGACGATGAAGGCCGTGCCGCGCAGATTTTCATGACTTGGCCTAATCCCGGCAGCCGCGGTCTCATGCACGCCGGGCATCCCCTGCACATCGGCCGCGAGGCGTATGTCGTAGACGTCGGCGTCCGTGTTGCCGGCCTGGGAAGCCGCGAACATCACGCTTGGCAGTTCATCGAGGACGAGTCGGGCGCGATAAATTTCTTCCACGCGGCGGCGTTCGTCTTCCATGTAGCGGCGATCGAGCGTCGTATGCTCGAAACCCCCCTCGCGACGGAGGCCATGATCTTCTCCTCAAGGGCTTCAGGATCGAACTCCAGCTCGGGCGGCGGTTTCCATGGCGGTTCCGCTAGCTGTTCTTCGGTCACCAGGTGCAAAGGACGGTCTTTCTTGTTGGGCACGAACGGTTCTCCTGGAAGGTGGCGGGCAAAGAGCGGCCGACGGGTCATTTCAAAACAAAACGGCGCAGCCGTCAAGCCGCGCCGTCCAGCTGTTTATTTTCCGGACGCCCGCTTGCGAGCGTTGGGGTCCAGAAGCGTTTTGCGAATGCGGATGTTTTTCGGGGTGATCTCGACGAGTTCGTCTTCGCCGACGTACTCAATCGCGTCCTCGAGGCCCATGACGTGCGCCACGTCGAGCGCTTCGGCCACGCCGTCGCCCTTCGAGCGCATGTTGGAAAGCTCTTTCATCTTGCAGACGTTGACGACGAGGTCTTCCGGCTTGGCGGTCTCGCCGACGACCTGGCCCGCGTAGACTTCGACGGTCGGTCCGAGGAACAACTGTCCGCGTTCCTGGGCGCCGAGCAAGCCGTAGTTGGTGGTCGTGCCGTTCTCATGCGCGATCATCGAACCGTGCGGACGACCTTCGAATTCACCGCGATACGCCTCATAGCCCATGAGCAGGCTGTTCATCAAGCCGAGGCCGCGCGTATCGGTCATGAATTCGTTGCGGTAGCCGATCAGGCCGCGGGTCGGAATGACGAATTCCAGGAACGCGATCGAGCCTTCGACTTTCATGTCTTTCATTTCGCCGCGGCGCAGGCCGAGCTTCTGAATGACGGTGCCGGCCAAGTTTTCAGGACATTCGATGGCGAGCTGCTCGATCGGCTCGAGCTTCTTGCCGCCTTCTTCCTTGAAGATGACTTGCGGGCGAGAGACCTCCATTTCAAAACCTTCGCGGCGCATCTTTTCAATGAGGATCGCAAGGTGGAGTTCACCGCGACCGGAAGCGACCCAGCGGCTCTCGACGTCGGTCGATTCGATCTTGAGCGCGACGTCGGTTTCGAGCTCGCGGTCGAGGCGTTCTTTGATCTGGCGGGAGGTCGTGTATTGGCCCTCCTTGCCGGCGAACGGGCTGGTGTTCACGCCGAAGGTCATTTTGACGGTCGGCTCTTCGATATCAATCGTCGGCAGCGGGCGCGGGTCGGCGATATCGGTAATCGTCTCGCCGATCGAAACGTTGTCGATGCCGGAGATGGCGCAGATGTCACCGGCTTCGCAGGATTCGATGTCGACGCGGTTCATGCCCACGTAGCCCATCAGGCTGACGATGCGCGTCTTCTTGCGCGTGCCGTTGCGGTCGATGTGAAGCACGTCCATGTTCTTCTTGAGCATGCCGGAATAGAGGCGGCCGATGGCGATTTTGCCCTTGAAATTGTCGTAGGCCAGGCTGATCGTCAGGAACTGAAGCGGCGCCGTTTCATCGATCTTCGGCGCGGGAATGGTTTCCAAAATTTTCTCGAAGAGCGGCTCGACGTCTTTCATCTCTTCGAGGTTTTCCGTCAGGCCGGCTTTGCCCTGCACGCCGGAGGCGTAGATGATCGGAAAATCCAGCTGGCGGTCGCTGGCGCCGAGCTCGACGAAAAGATCGAAGGCCTTGTTGAGCGCCCATTCCGGACGCGCACCTGGCTTGTCGATCTTGTTGATGACCAAGATAGCCTTGTGTCCGGCCTGGATGGCCTTGCGCAGGACGAACTTGGTCTGCGGCATCGGACCTTCCTTGGCGTCCACGACCAGAAGCACGCCGTCGACCATGCGCATGATGCGCTCCACCTCGCCGCCGAAGTCGGCGTGTCCGGGGGTGTCGATGATGTTGATCTTGGCTTCCTTGTAGTTGACCGAGGCGTTCTTCGAGAAGATGGTGATGCCGCGCTCGCG
>CAYFZV010000126.1:0-2419 GCA_964347735.1 uncultured Gammaproteobacteria bacterium | reverse complement strand
GGTCCATCATCACGGCGCACGCGTTTAATGTCGACAGCGTCAACGGCGGTTTCGCGGGACAACTCGGAGCCGGACGTATCGATGCGGCTGCCTCTGTTGCCGCGGTCGTTGCGGATCTTCTTAATGCGTCGATCTCGGCCGTGCCGGTTCAAGGCGTACCGGAGCCCGTCCTCACGGGAGGGGAGTTGGTGAAATCTTCGGCGTTTTCATCCGTCTATTACAAGGCGCTGGATGGCAAGCGCTATGTCTTTCCGAACAGCAAGACCTACACCACCTGGTTCAAGGATTTCTCGAAGGTGAGAACTATCACTTCCGCACAGCTTGCGAGTCTGCCGATCGGCGGCGCTGTCACGTATCGGCCGGGAACGCGTCTCGTGAAGCTGCAAACGCGTCCAGAAGTCTACGCCGTCGGCAAAGGGGGCGTCTTGCGCCACCTCGGCTCCGAAACCGTGGCCAAAGAACTCTTCGGTTCCCGGTGGAATACGCTCGTCGATGATCTTCCGGATGAGTTTTTCGCCTCCTATCGGCTCGGGCCGGACATCATGAGATCTTCGGACTATGATCCGGTCGCCGAAAAAACAGCCGCACCGACGATCGAGGCGGATCGCGGCCTGGTGTCCGTAACGCTTTCCAAACCTTAAAACGCCCCGTATACTGGGGCCAGACTAAGCCTCTCCTGTTTTTCCTATGGCGGCAGAAAAGCGCATTGCAGTCGTGACCGGCGGCGCCGGTTTCATCGGTTCGCACGTATGCGAACGCCTTTTGGCCGACGGCCAGCAGGTCATTTGCATCGACAACTTCATCACGTCCGACGTCTCGAACATCGAATCGATGCTCAAGAATTCGGATTTCGAATTCATCAAGCTCGACATCAACGAAGCGTTCGATCTTGAGACGTTTCCCGAACTCGCGCGCTTCAAGTTGAACGTGCACGGCGTGCAGGAGATCTATCACTTTGCCTGTCCGACGTCGGCCAAGAAATTCGACAACCTCCGCGTCCAGACGTTCCTGGCGAACTCGGTCGGTATGCGCAACGTGCTCGATCTTGCGGTGAAGTACAAAGCGCGCTTGCTGCACGCCTCGACGGCGGTCGTCTACGGCCCCCGCCACGCTGACGGTTCGAAATTCAAGGAAACGGATCTCGGCGTCACGAACCACGCGTCGCCGCGCGCTTGCTACGACGAAGGCAAACGCTTCGCCGAAACTGCCTGCTTTACGTATTCTTCGGTGTTCGGTCTCGATACGCGCATCGCCCGTATTTTCCGCACCTACGGACCGAAGCAGCGCTTGAACGACGGCGAAATGGTGCCCGACTTCGTGATCGACGCACTTGAAGGCCGCGACCTCGTCATCTACGGCGACGAAAATTTCAGCACGGCGCTCCTGTTTGTCACCGACTTGGTCGACGGCCTGGTGCGCTTGATGCGCGCCTCCAAAAATCCGGGACCGGTCAACTTCGGCGGCGACGAGGATCTGAAGCTCGCCGACGTCGCGCGCAAGGTCATCGCCATGACGAACTCGAGCGTCCAGGTGAAATTCGAAGCGCCTTTGCTTTTCATGACGCCGCTCGGCTTGCCGGAAACGCGCAAAGCCGTCGACGAACTCGGCTGGATCCCGCTCGTCCGCTTGGACGACGGCTTGAAGCGCACGATCGAGTACACGCTGGTCACCAAGGGGCTCGCGCACAACATCTAGCATGGAAAAACGGATCATCGTCATTCCCGCCTATCGCGAAGAGAAGGCGATCGGCGACGTCGTGCGCGCGGCGCTCGGAGTCGCGGATCGTGTTTTAGTGGTGGATGACGGATCCGACGACCGCACCTCCATGGTCGCGGCCGCCGCCGGCGCCACGGTCGTGCGCCACACGGTTAACCGCGGTTTGGGCGGCGCGCTCGGCACCGGCATCGAAGGCGCGTTGCGACTCGGCGCCGACCTCATCGTGACGATGGACGCCGACGGCCAGCACCGCGCCGAAGACGCAAAGCGGATTTTTGAAACGCTTTCGGAGGGCGACGCGGACTTCGTGATCGGTTCCCGCATGCTCGAAGGCAAGGGCAACATGCCGGTCGGACGCCGCTTCGCGCAGTTCGTGGGCAATGCGCTGACCTATGTCCTCTTCCGCAAATGGGTGACGGACAGTCAGAGCGGACTTCGCGGCATGACGCGCCGCTCTGCCGAACGGATCGAAATCCGTTCTTCGCGCATGGAAGTCTCTTCCGAATTCGTGAAGGAGATCGTCGACAAGAATCTGCGGCTGGTCGAGGTTCCTATCGAAGCAGTCTACACCGCATACTCGCTGTCGAAAGGCCAGAGCTTCGCTGTCGGCATCCAAACGGCTATGAAGCTGATCCTGCGCCGCCTGCTTGATTGATATGAGCGTGATCCAAATCATCCTGATCGTCTTCGCGGTCTTCGGCTT
>CAYFZV010000125.1:0-2436 GCA_964347735.1 uncultured Gammaproteobacteria bacterium | reverse complement strand
GAATCGGCCAGGATGGCGATGAGAAGCGCAGTCGGTCCGCGTGTCTCGAGCCAGACGCGCGCATGCATATAGCGCGGATGCTGGAGGAGCAGGATCAGAATTTTCGAACCATCGAGCGGCGGCAACGGAATCAGGTTGAAGGCGAAGAGGACGACGTTCACCGCCATGAGTGCGCCGAGGAATCCCGCGAGCGCGCTACTGGAAGCCATGAGCCCCGCCATTGCCAAGCCTTTGTAGGTGAGGCCGACGATGAAAAACAGGAGCAGGTTCGAAAACGGTCCCGCGAGCGCGACCAAAACGGGGCCCCACTTTTGATTGCGCAGGTTGTAGGGATTGTACGGCACCGGCTTGGCCCAGCCGAAACCGGCGAGGAGCGCGGCCATGAGACCGATCAGATCGATGTGCGGGATCGGGTTAAGCGTCAGGCGTCCCATGCGTTCGGACGTGTCATCACCCTGCAATTTGGCGACGAGGGCGTGACTGAATTCATGAAACGTCAGCGCCGTAATGAAGGCGAACACCCAGACGAGCGTCAACAACGGATCGGAGAAAAGGTTGAACAGCATACGGATAAAGGATACGTCAGGAAAAAGAAAAAGAGTAGCGTGTGCTACTCCTGGTTTCCAGAGACGTGCATGACGGCGCTTTTGCGGCAGACGCGGCCGTCGAAGAACGTGTTGAGCTCGACGTGCCACCACGACGAGACCCGATCATCCTCGACGATGGTCACGGGCCATTCCGCCGTAAGGAGGATTTCCCAAGGCGCTCCACCCCGCTCGAACGGAGGATCCAACCACAAACGGAGGCTTCCGGGTTCCGGAAAGTCGTAGCCGGAAACGTGCGTGATGCGTCCGGCCTGGAACGTGCACGCTTCGCGCGTTTCGTCCTGCGCATGATGACGCCGCGGATTGCCGGCTCCCATCCACGCAAGAACGAGCGGCAAGACGACGCCGACCATGACGAACGAGATGGGCAGCGTGAGCCAGTAAGACGTGCCATCGGTGCGCACGGGGCACATCCGTCGGAGCAGCGGCTTGCGCACGAGTTCGGCTTTGGGCAAAGGAACGATTTCATTCATGGCGCCTCCATATTCACGCTCATGACGCACACGCAGGACCAGCCCGTGCGGGATGGTGCCGGCAGGACGGGGGCCGATGGCGGCGCAGAGATGAAATGAGCGACACACATCTCGTATGGGCCTCGCATCTCGTGTTCGCGACATATCTCTTGCGGGTTCGCGTGGCGTTTCCGCGGAGAGGGGTCGCAATTGAGAACGAATGCAGTCCAGATCCCGACAATCCCTACGATAGTGAAGATCTCGCTCTTCGCCTTCTTGAGACGCTTCCACGGGAACCTATACCGGATCCACCAGAATCGTGGCTTGTGAACGAGTTCGGCTTTCGGGAACTCTGCGTGCTGATTGTCGGACATGATTCCTCCCGTCCACGGTCTACCGGATTTCGGCACCCTTGTCAATCCAGTCGGGCTATGATACAGTCCCGTCACATTAAATCGAACCTGATCGCTATGGCACGCCGCTGTGAAGCCTGCGAGCGCGGTCCCCTCACCGGGAACACCCGCTCCCATTCCAAAATCGCGACCAAGGTCCGCCGCATGGTCAACCTCCAGACCAAAACGATTGCCGGCGTGAAGATGAAAGTCTGCACCCGCTGCATCCGGACCCTGGCCCCGAAGAAAGAAAAAACCGCCGCGTAAGCGACGGTTTTTTGTTTATCTATCGAGCGGCTTCTTCGCGACCAAATGGATGCGGTGCTGGAATATATCTTCGCCGCTCACGAGCGGCCACGGACCTTTGTATTCATTCATCGAGAGTACGTTCCAACCTTCCCACAGCGCCTTGAATTCTTCGAGTGTCCAGAAACTCATGTCCGTGCGTTTCGACCACGCGTGGTCGGGACCGTAGACGGACAGCACCGCCGCGCCGCCGGGCTTGAGCGCGCTCTTCACGTTTTCAAGCAGCGTGCGGCATTCTTCTTTTTGCAAAAACGGCAGCGAGTTGATGGCGACCGTGAGGGAGTAGTAATTCGGACGCAGCTGGAATTCACGGAAATCGCCGGCAACGGCGTCGACAGTCAATCCTTGGCAGCGATCGACCGTATAGGAAATCGCCGCGTCGCTTTTGTCGATCGCGTCGACCATGAGACCGTTCTTGGCGAGATACTCGGCTTCCGCGCCGGAACCGCATCCCAAATCGAGCGCGATGCCGCCATGAATTTCCAGACGCGGAAACCAGTCCGTCAAAAGCCGCGAAGGCGGGCGTTGGCGGATGCGCTGCGTCAGATCTGCGGCGACTTCGGTCATGTGTGAAGTATAGCAAAGCGGCCGGAGAAAAAGAAAAACGCCCGCTTTGGACGGTCGTCTCTCATGGTCGGGCTGATGGGAATCGAACCCACCGCCTCACCCACCCCAAGGGTG
>CAYFZV010000124.1:0-2452 GCA_964347735.1 uncultured Gammaproteobacteria bacterium | reverse complement strand
GCCGCCATGTCGCGGACTTTGTCGTTCCAGAGCTTGATCGTTGTTTCGAGCGTCTCTTGGAGGCGGAAACGTTCGTCTTCGGAGATCTCTTTGGCTTTTTCCAAGCGGTTGAGCTCTTCTTTGATCTGTTCGCGGACGCCGCGCATGCCGATGTGCGCTTCTTCGGCTTTCTTGCTGACGATCTTCGCGAGTTCGCGGCGGCCTTCTTCGGTCAGCGGCGGGAGGGTCACGCGGACGCGCGTGCCGTCAACGACGGGGTTCACGCCGATCGGGGCCTGACGGATGGCTTTTTCAATTTCCTTGGTCAGCGCCTTGTCCCAAGGTTCGATCATGATGGTTTTGGCGTCCGGCACGAGAACAGAGGCGACGCCTTTGATCGTCATCATGCTGCCGTAGGCTTCGACCGGAATGTCTTCGACCAACGCCGCATTGGCGCGACCGGTGCGCAGGCTGCTCAAATCGGATTTAAGGAATTCTAAAACGCTTTCGAATTCGGGGCGGTACTCGTCGATGTAAGTTTTCATGTCAGAAAAATCAGAAACCGGTATTTTGTTTGAAGAGGGTCGTGCCCATGAAGAGCGTCGAGTCGTTGGTCGGATCGATCAGGAGCGTCGTGGCAGCACGCGTCGTCGGCAGCTTGGACGTCGTCCATTTGTTGCCGCTGTCGACCGAGCGATAGAGCGTGTTGAGCGTTCCGTAGGCAATGAAATTCGAATCCTTCGGGCTGACCGCCAATGAATAGATAACCGTAGAACCGGGTGGTGTCAAGAGCACGATCGGCTTCCAGGTCGTGCCGCCGTCGGTCGTGCGCAGGAGCCCGTAATTCGAAGCGGCCACAAGGCTGTTGCCGCGGGCGACGTCTTCCGAAAGGATGACGTTGTCCAATGCGCCGGCATAGTCCCCCATTCCGGGGCTAAGATCGGTCCAGATACTGCCGCCGTCGGTCGATTTCCACACCCCCTTATTGCGCGTGCCGACGTACAACACGCGCGAATCCGCGGCCGACGCGAGCACCTGACGCACTTCGTTTTCGAAACGGTGGATGGGCGACCACGAGGCGCCCGCATCCGCACTCTTCAAAAGATCTCCCTGGCTCGTCGCGGCAAAAATATTCGTCGGATTGAAGCGGTCGACCATCACGCTGTTCACGCGCGTCTCGGGACGCGGATCGAAATACACGTTTTCCCATGAGCGAGAGCAGTCGGTCGTGCGCATCAAGCGGTTGCCGGTGGCGACGTAGATCGTGCACTTGTCGGCCGGATTCACGGCTACGGAGAGAACGCGTACGGCTCCGAGCCCCGCCGCGGCCTGCCAGGACTCGCCGGCGTCGTACGAATAGAACAGTCCGCCTTCCGTCCCAGCGTAGAGCGCCTTCCTGTCGGAAGGATCGAAAGCCAGCGCGGTTACGTTCGCATTCGCGAAGTTCCGCGCCGTACCAACCGACGCGATCGACGATTTCGACTGCCAGGTCGAGCCGCGGTCGGTCGAGCGGAAGACGCCGCCGTCGGTGCCGGACGCGCCGCCCGTACCGGTGATTTGAATGCAACCCGCGCCGAGCAAAAAAAACGCCGACGCGATGACGAAGACTTTCGGGAACATTCTCATATCAGCGATCCAAAGTAAGAGCGAATTTTTCGAGTAAAAGCCTCGGCTGCACATTGGCGTCAAGCGACGCCTGCAAGGAAAGGAGTCGGCGAAGATTGGCGGCTGCGGCCGGTTCCCCCGCTTTAAGCTCGCGGCGGAGCGCGCCTTGCCAGACGTCCAGGACATCGCGCAACCGCTCGATCGTTTCTTCGCGATCGGCGCGGGCGGGCGCGAGATCGGCGCATTCGGCCAGGCGGCGGTGAAGCGGAGCGCTGCGAAGTGCGCGCCATCGGCGATCTTCCGTCTCATACCAGTTTACCACATCGCCTTGCTCGAGAAAGCGGATCGCCATGCCCGGGCGGCCGTCGGCGCGTCCGGCGAGTTTTGCCGCCTCGAAGGGCGACACGGCGCGCGTCACGAGCGCTTCCGCAATGATTGCGTCCGGAACGCGGCGGAGGCCGATCAACGCCGAGCGGCTCAAAACGGTTTTCGGTACGCGCGAAAGGTCATCCGCGCACAGGAACAGGTAGGTGCGCTTCGAGGGCTCTTCGAGCGTTTTGAGCAGCGCATTGGCGGCCTCTTCGCTCAAGTGGTCCGCGCCGGCGATCAACGCGACCTTCGCGCCGCCGAGAAAGGCGCTCATCCGCGCATGCTGTTGCAGCTCGCGGACGGAATCGATCGGGATGAATTTCTTGAGCTTGCCGGTTTTTTCGTCGCGTGGACGTTCGATCATGCGGAAATCCGGATGCGCCGCGGCATTTTCAATGCCGAAGAGCACGGCCGCCACGGCCGAAGCCAGCGCCGTCTTGCCCGCGTGGCGCGGACCGTAAAAAACGACTGCGTGCGGAAGCGCGTCGTACGCGAGCAT
>CAYFZV010000123.1:0-2470 GCA_964347735.1 uncultured Gammaproteobacteria bacterium | reverse complement strand
GGGAGGATCACGTAATCCGCGCCGCGCTCATAGAGCGCGACGGCGTCGAATTCGGTTTCAGCTGTCAGGATGACTTTGGCTTTCGGATTGGAGCGCTTGAGGCGGTGCAGGAGATGGGCGGATTCGTGGAACGAAGGCACGGTCGAGATGACGGCACGCGCCGTATCGAGAGCGGCGGCGTCCTGGATATCGGGATCGGCGATGTCGCCGTAGAGCGCGCGGATGCCTCGGCGTTCAAGCTGCAAAACGACGTCCGGATTGAAATCGACGACCATGAATTTCTTGTGCAGGTCTTCGAGTGCGCGAAGGATGTTGTGGCCGATGCGATGCGCGCCGATCAGTACGACATGTCCCTTGAGCGAGGCGTCTCGCACGTGCTTTTCATCTTTGGCGCGGAATTCGATCGTTTTCTTGAGCAGTGGAGCGAGGCGGGCGTACAACCCTTCGGCATGCAGGATCAGATAGGAAGAGGTCAGGATCGTGATGAGCGCGACGGCCGTGACCATCGAGACGAGTTCCTGGTTGGCATGTCCGACGCGCAAAGCGAGCGCCATGACGATCAGGCTGAATTCAGAGACCTGTGCGAGCGCGATGCCCGCCATGAAGGACGTTCGCGCGCGATACCCGAGCAGCCCCATGATCAGCATGACGAGCAACGGTTTTACGAGCACGACGAATGCGGACAAGACCAGGATCGGTACGAGCTGCGTCCCCGTGCCGGCCAGCACCAATTTCGAGCCGAGCATGATGAAGAACGTCACGGCGAAAACGTCGCGCAGCGGCCGCACGCGGCTCATAATCTGGAAATGTTCGACGCTTCCCGACAGCGCCACGCCGGCCATGAAGCTGCCGATCTCGATCGTGAGGCCCACGGACGGCAAGTCGCACAGCGCGGCGAGTCCGAGCCCCCAGGTCAGACTGGCGAGAAACAGGACTTCTTGCGATCCGGCCAAGCGGTGCAGCAATTTGGGTATGAGATATTTGCCTGCCAACAGCGAAAGCACCAGCAAGGCCGTACCTTTGACGAACGTGAGTCCGATCGTGAGCGGAAGCCGCGCCGGTTCGATGTCCGGTCCCGAAAGGCCGGACAACAGAATCAGCGCGCCGAGTGCGATGAAGTCTTGGACGAGCAAAACACCGACGACGATTTTTCCATACAAGCTGTCGAGCGCCTTTTTTTCGGAAAGCAGTTTGATGACGATGATCGTGCTTGAAAACGTCAGCGTGACGGCGATATAGAGCGCGGCGAGCGGCGCCAAACCGAGGCCCAGCGCGATCAGATACCCGATGCCGGCCGTGAATACGATCTGTCCGGCGCCGATCAGGAGAGCGGAGCGGCCGACGTGGCGCATCTCCGAAAAATTCATTTCCATGCCTGCCAGGAAGAGCAGGAATGCGATGCCGAATTGCGCCAAGGTATCAAGCACCTCTCCGTGGTTCAACTGCAAAAGCCCGAGCGGGCCGACGATCAGGCCGGTCGCGATGTAGCCGAGCAGAGTCGGCTGCTTCAAGGCGCGGGCGAGAGCTCCGAGTCCTGTCGCCAGCGCGAGCACGAGCGCGAGTTCGAGAAAAATATGATCCATGTCCTCCTTTGTGTTCCCAGTATAGCAGATGAAGGCCGCCGGCCGCCGGGACTATTTGTTCAGCTCATCGATGTCGTTCTGATATTGTTCGGCGAGCTTCACGACGTTGTCGCCGTAGAAACGGTATTTCACATTGGTCGAGCCGGAAAAATATTTCATGGCCGCGGCCCATTCGCCGCTTTGCGTGCCGGCCCCGTCGGCTTTGAGTTTGAGGGAAGCCGCCAAAAATGCGTCGCGCATGTCCCAGGGATTGGCGGTTTTGCCGGTGATCGCTTCGATTTTTTTGACGTACCCCATCCAGGTCGACGGGATGAACTGGGCCGGGCCCATCGCGCCGCCCCAGCCGATCTGGTTGCCCTGCGCGTCTTTCATCGGACAGGAGATAGGTGTCGTGTCGATCGGAAGCTTCAGCGCTGTCGTGATCATCTTGAAGGGTTCGTGATCCCGCTCCGGCTTCATGACGACTTTCCAGCTCTTCGCGGGCGGGTCGTTCACGCGGTTGCAGGTGCCCACGTTTTTGCCGAGGTTGGATTCCTGCGTGAGGATCGCAAGCAGAAAGGCGGTGCGCACGCCGGTCTGCGATGACGCCCAGTTCGCGACGGTCACGGCTTCGCCGAACGTCACTTTCTTGCCGACTTCGATGAGATTGTAAATGCGATTGCGGATTTCCGCGGCGCGCTTCTTCGTATCGGTGAGCGCGCTCTGGTAGTTGGTCTCTTTTCCTTTCGTTTCCTGCAGGAGCGCGTCTTGCTCGCCAATCGTCGAGGCGAGCTCCTTGTTTTGCAGCTGGATGATCGTGAAAAAATTCTGCTGCTGCTGTTTCTGTTCGGACAAACGTCCCCCTTGTTCTTTCAGGCTCGCGGTTTCGCGTTTGACCTGCTCGAGAA
>CAYFZV010000122.1:0-2487 GCA_964347735.1 uncultured Gammaproteobacteria bacterium | reverse complement strand
CTGCTCGAAAACCGCCCCGAAGACGAGGTGGTCAATTTGGATGTGCTGACGTACGCCGGGAATCTCGAAAACTTGAAGAGCATCGAAACGCATCCGCGCTATCGTTTCGTGAAGGGTGATATTTGCGTGACCGCTGACGTTGCGCGTGCGCTCGAGGGAGTGGACGCGGTCGTCCATTTCGCCGCCGAATCGCACGTCGACCGTTCCGTCCTTGATCCGCATGCTTTTTTCCGCAACAACGTCCTCGGCACCCAGGTCCTGCTCGAAGCTTGCCGCAAGGCCGGTGTGACGCGTTTCCACCATGTCTCGACCGACGAAGTTTACGGCGATCTTGGACTCGACGAAGACCGCGCTTTCAAGGAAACGGACATGCTGCATCCGCGCTCGGCCTATGCCGCGTCGAAAGCCGGTTCGGACCACGTCGTGATGTCGTACGCGCACTCGTTTGGCATGCAGGTGACAATCAGCCGCTGCTGCAACAACTACGGTCCGTATCAATTTCCGGAAAAACTCATTCCGCTCTTTGCGACCAACGCGATGGAAGACAAGACGCTCCCGCTTTTCAAGAGCAGCAAGAATACGCGCGAGTGGATCCACGCCGACGACCACAGCGCGGCGGTGGATGTGATCCTTCGCAAAGGCAAGATCGGGGAGATCTACAACATCGGCACGGGCGTCGAGCGTTCGATCGAAGAGATCACGGGTTTGATCCTCGAAACGCTCGGCAAGCCGGAGTCGCTCAAAACATACGTGCCGGACCGCGCGGGCCACGACCGCCGCTATTTCATCGATTCCTCCAAGATCAAGAACGAACTCGGCTGGGAACCGAAGATCGCATTCGATCAAGGTATCCGCTCGACGATTCTCTGGTACCGCGACAATCCCGAGTGGTGGCGGCGTGTGAAGAACGGGGAGTATCAGAAGTACTACGACGCCTACTATAAAGAAGTGTTGAAAGAAATCGCCGTATGACGCCTTCCAAAGTCCTGATTTTCGGCCGCGGACAGCTCGGTACGTTCTACCGCGAATTTTTCGCCGCGAAGGGATGCGTCGTCGAATCTCCGACGGGTGATATTCGAGACGAGTCTTTCGTCTCAGGCGCGGTTTCTTCCGCGCAGCCCGATCTGATCGTCAACGCCGCCGCCAAGACGAACATCGACTGGTGCGAGATGAACAAGAACGAGGCCTTCCAGATCAACGTGCTCGGCGCCGACGTGATCGCCAAAGTTGCGGAGGAACGGGGCGTCTATTTGCTGCACGTCTCGAGCGGCTGCGTGCAGGAAAGCAAAACGGCCGACGTCATCCATACGGAGGAAGATCCGCCGCACCCGCTTTGCTACTACTCGTGGACCAAAGTCTGGGCGGAAAACCTGCTGGGCGAGCGCATGCTCCGCGGCAATTTGAAGACCCTGATGCTCCGCCCGCGCCAGCTGCTTTCAGGCATGGTCAGCCCCCGCAACGCTCTCGTAAAGATGCTCACGTACTCGAAGTTCATCGATACGCCGAATTCCTGCACGATCGTCGAGGATCTGATGGACGTCACCTGGACGCTTCTTTCCAAGGATGCGACCGGACTCTATAACGTCGCGAATCCCGGCGTGACGACGCCTTACCGCATCGCGGAACTGCTCAAGGCGCATCTGAAGCCCGAGATGCAATTCTCGAAAATCTCCAAGGAAGAACTCAACCGCATGACGCTCGCCCAGCGCGTCGATTGCGTGCTGTCGATCGCCAAGCTCGAACGTGAAGGCGTGACCATGCGCCCGATTGAAGATCGTTTGATTGACATTTTGGGCGCGCTCAAGCACAATCTCGAATCCGTCGACGCCGACGCGGCTCTTCGCAAGACCGAAGAGGAAACGCGCGAAAAACTGGCGCTGGTCGGATAGCCCTTTCTCCGGAGGAACCTCGTGCCGCAATCCAAGCCGTTGATCTGGACCGTCCTTTCTGATCTTGGAAAGGTCCGTGTGCGCTTCGATAATCGCAAGACGTGCGCGGCGCTTGCGCCGCATTCGTCCGTGTACTCGGAGGACGGAATCTACTTCCTTTTGTTCGAGCAATCCTATCGATCGCGCTGGGAGGCGTGCATGCGCGGCGAGCTCGCGTATCCGGACTACCGGAGCGAAATGAAGCGCGCGCTTCATCTGAAATGCAGCGACGATGAATTCGATCGCGCGCTGGCCGACGTCTTCACGGACAACGAGCCGATCGCAGCGCTTTGGAAGGAACTGCGTACTCACCACACGCGTATCGTGACTGCCTCGAACGTGGAGCCTGTGCGTCACGCGCAGCTCATCGCGATGGGCGTCATGGATCAGTTCGACGGACACTGCCTTTCCTATGTGGAGAAGGTGGCGAAGCCGGATCCGAGATTCTTCAAACGCGCGCTCGAGATCGGCGGCAGCGAACCGCACGAGACGCTCTTCGTCGACGATCACGCGGAGTTCTGCGAGGTGGCGCGTAGCCTCGGCATCCACGCCGAAGTCT
>CAYFZV010000121.1:0-2488 GCA_964347735.1 uncultured Gammaproteobacteria bacterium | reverse complement strand
CTATGACCCAGCTCGATTCCCGCAAAGAAACGCTGCTGAAACTGACGGTCCGCCGCTATGTGAAGACGGCGGAACCGGTGGGTTCGGCGTGGTTGGCGGAGGAATCGGGTTTGGATGTCTCGCCGGCGACGATTAGGAACGAGCTCGCCGCGCTCGAAGACGGCGGCTTCCTGGTACAGCCGCACACCTCGGCCGGACGCATTCCAGGCGAGGCCGGCTACCGCTATTACGTGAAGCATTTCCTGGAGCGAAAGAAAGCCGCCAAGGAAACCGTCGAAAGCTTCCGAGAAGCATTCGCTGGCGAGATGGAAGACGCGGAACGCCTGCGCCGCGCGGCCAAGGCGCTTGCGGAAGAAGCGCAAGCCGCCGCGCTCGTCGGATTCGGCCCGCGCGACGTGTACTACACAGGCCTTACGAATCTTTTCAGCCAACCGGAGTTCCGCCAGTTCGCACTCGTCACCTCGATGTCCCGCGTGCTCGATCACCTCGACGAGACGATGGAAAAAATGTTTCCCGAAGTCGGTTCCCAGGTGCGCATCCTGATCGGTTCCGAAAATCCCTTCGGCGCGGAGTGCGGCCTGCTCGTCGCCCGCGCCCCGATCGGACTCCTCGGCATCCTCGGCCCCATGCGCATGGACTACGACGCCGACGCCGCGCTTCTCGAAGCCGCTGTTGAAACGCTCACGACCTGATATGGAAGAAGAATACAAAAAAGAAGAGATCGAAACGAAGGAATCGACACGAGAAGAGACGTGCGCCGAATGCTTCGTGCACGAAGCGAACTGGAAGCGCGCTCTCGCGGACTATCAGAATTTGAAAAAAGAGGTTGCGCGCGAACGCGCCGAGATGGGCGCCTATGCGGTGCTACGCGTAGCCGAACGCTTCCTCCCGGTCGTCGACAACTTCAACGTCGCGATGTCGCACATGCCGAAGTCGGACGATAAAGCGGTCGTAAACTGGGCGGTCGGCGTCGGCTTCATCCAGAAGCAGCTCGAAGAAGCGCTCCGCGATCTCGGCCTGATCGCGATCAAAACAGTCGGCGAGACGTTCGATGCGACAAAGCACGAGGCGGTCGGCGAAGAAGACGGAGGCAAGGAACACGGCACGATCCTGAAAGAGATACAGGCCGGCTACGAGATCAACGGCAAAGTCGTGCGTCCCGCAAAAGTCATCCTCAACACATAAAAGTATGCTGCTCAAAAGCGATCTTGAATGGGACAACGAATACGCGAAACACAGCTTCTCCTTCAAAGAGTGGCCGAAGTTCCTGATGTTCTTCCGTTTGGACGGTGAGATGCTGGTCAGCGTCCCTTCCCGCGGCGTCAGTGCGGACGGCACGCCGACGCGCGAACAAAAAATCCGCCTCGCCGACCTCCCCAAATTCAAAGCCGGCCTGAACAGCGTGAAATTGAGCGTCCAAACCGAAAACAAACTGATCAAGTTTGACACCGCAGGCGCAAGCTTCAAGGCGTTGGCGAAGTGATATGTCCCTCCTCCCTAAAAAAATCTCACCTTTCGACGACGGACGCGAGTTGATGGATCCTTCCAAAGGCTTCATTCCAGCAGTCGACGTGTATGAGAACGGTAATGATGTGATCGTCGAGACGGCATTGGCCGGCGTTGATCCGAAAGATGTCGAAGTCACGGTCGAAGGCGGCGTGCTGACGCTGCGCGGCAAAACGGAGCACCGCAAGGAAGTCGATGAGAAGGATTATCTCTATAAGGAAGTCCGTTACGGCGCGTTCCAGCGCAAGATCGCCCTGCCCGCGCCGGTCATCGGCGAAAAGGCCGAAGCGACTTCCGAACACGGACTGCTGCGCATCACCATTCCGAAAGCTGACGACGGCGAGAAGAAGGAAATCAAGATTGAAGTAAAGGAGAAATAATATGGCAAAGATTCTTGGTATCGACCTCGGAACAACCAACTCGTGCATGGCCGTCATTGAAGGCGGCCAGCCGAAAGTGCTTGAGAACAAGGAAGGCGCGCGCACGACGCCTTCGATGGTTGCGATTTCAAAAGCGGGGGAGCGCCTCGTTGGTTTGCTCGCCAAGCGCCAGGCTGTCGTGAATCCGATGAACAGCGTGTATTCGGTCAAGCGCTTGATCGGCCGCCGCTGGGAAGATCCGGAAGTGCAGCGTGACGCCAAACTTTTTCCCTTCAAGCTCGTAAAGTCCGGCGACGGCGTGAAAGTCGTCATGGGCGACAAGGAATACTCGCCGCAGGAAATTTCGGCGATGATTCTCCAGAAATTGAAAGCCGACGCTGAAGAAAAACTCGGCGAGAAGATCGAAGAAGCCGTCATCACCGTGCCGGCCTACTTCGACGACGCGCAGCGCCAGGCGACGAAGGACGCGGGCGAGATCGCCGGCCTCAAAGTCCGCCGCATCATCAATGAACCGACGGCCGCCGCGCTCGCCTACGGTTTCGATAAAAAGAAAGACGAAAAGATCGTCGTCTACGACCTCGGCGGCGGCCGTCGGTTCATTG
>CAYFZV010000120.1:0-2517 GCA_964347735.1 uncultured Gammaproteobacteria bacterium | reverse complement strand
ACGCAGTTCTCTTTACGAAAGGATCCGTCATGGTTCTCGATCCGCCCGACGCCGACTATCGCGAAGTGATGCCGGTCAAAAAGAAGCGCATGTACTTCGGCCATCCGCTCAATACGTACGATACGCCGCTCGAAGCCGAGCTGATGGCAGTGATTGCAAAAGCCTTTCCGGACCACGAGATCGTCAATCCGAACAGGCCGGAGCATCAGAGGGGATACGCCGAGTATGAAAAGACGCACAAAGACGTGCACGGCGTTCCGACCGGTATGGGCTATTTCTTCGAAGTGCTTGTGCCGACCTGTGATGCCGGCGTATACCTCGCCTTCCGCGACGGCATGATCAGCGCGGGCTGCGTCGGAGAAGCGGAGTTGCAGCAAGGGCGCGGTTTGCCGACATGGGAGATCACGCCGGACGGAGTCATCACGACGCTCTACGCGCCGCTTGACCCCGCGCGCTGTCTCAAGCGTGCGGATACCTGGGCCCGTCTCACGGACCAGAAGAAGGAGGTACTGTCGACCGAGAAGATCATCTTCAAACCGTACTGACGTGCGGTTTTTTTATTTGACGGAACTTCGTCGGTTGCCTACGCTGGAAACAGTCCTCTACAAAGGAGTCGGACAATGCAGAAGTTGTTTTTACTGCTCGTGGCCGTGTGCCTCTTTGCGTGCGGGTCCGCTTCCAAGGCGGGACCCACTGTCACCAATCCTCCGCTCGTTCCGAAAGCGAATCCCAAACCGCGGGTGAAGATCGACGGCCTGACGGCCAACTTCAATGCCCTCGGCTTCTCGATGACGGCGCCGAGCGCGGAATGGGACGGAGAGATCGCATCCGATGCGGGTGAGTTGCAGATGAAGTTGCGGCGCAAGAACCCCGACGCGATCGTGATGGTCTCCACCGTCACTGTGCCGGACAGTTCTCCCGAAGCGATGGTCGAATCGATGCGAAGGCGTTTTCTCAAAGACGCGAGCATCACGGTCACGCTGGTGGCGGACCTCGGCAACGGACGCTGGGGATTCCAAATGGAATCGCCGAACGACGACGGCACGATCGCCAAAGGACGGTTCACGTCCCAGTTGATGATGGGAATGAAGGATCGCTACTTTCAAGCGCTGCTCGTGACCGACAAGAACAACTACGACAAGCTCATCAAAGACGTCGACGCGATGCTCGACAGCCTCAAGCCTCTTCCCAAGTAGGGGCTTTTTCTTTTTTTGATTCTTGACACGCACAGTCGAGTGTGATATTCCGTCGATGTCCAAGGGGGTTGTGATGAAAGCTCTTTCGATCGTATGTGTGCTTGTCTTCTGCGCCTGCGCAAGTGCGCCTCGTTCCGGCGGCGCACCCGCCGTTCGACGCATCAATGGTGCTCAATCCGACACGCAAGTCAGTCAGCTCTGGCGCTTTCACTTCCAGATCGACAAGGTCTGGAAGCTCGAGCGCGAACGACCAAAGCTGACGGAAATCCAACAGACACAAAGCAAGGCCAAGATCACCCTGCTCTTCTCCAGAAAGGACCTGGGTGAGACGGCGTACGATGTTGCGTGCCGCACGCTGGAACACCTCGAGCTCTCGAGCCAGGTCCTGGACCGACCTTCATCCGTAGGATCGAAGTGCGTGAAGGATTCGGAAAGTTCCGCGCGCTTCGATTTCTCCTTGAATGGCGTCACGGTGCTGCGGGGTCGTGTGCACAGCGGTACTGCGAAAAATCGCAGTACCTGGATACTCCTTTTTGCCACGCACTTCGGTGATCACGCCAAACGCATCGATCAGGATTTGGACGCGATCACTTCGACCATCACGGTGGAACCTATCGATTGGTAGGTTCTTTTTCTTTTTGACGCCGGCCCGCCGGCGTGATACCCAGGACGTACGCAACCCAGGAGGTTCGTCATGCGTATCTTCGCGATCGTTCTTCTCGCGTGTGTCGCCGCTTGCGGCTCGTCCACAAAACCGGCTGCGCGCGCTGAACCGCGCGTTCCGCAGACGGAAGTCAGGGCCGAGCTCGGCGGCTGGCGCACATCGTTTCGCATCGGCCCCGATTGGAGGCTTGATCCCAAAAACCAATCCAAGGATGCGCTCGTCCTCGATGCGGTCGGGAAATCGGGCCTGGCGCTCGCGCTCATACTCGAAGCGGCGGCGCCTGGCACCAAGGCAGGGGACGTGGCGGCCAAGTGGCAGGGACATGTCATACTCGCGGGTGCGTACAAGATCAAGAGCATCGGCACGGTCATCACGACCTCGGATGAAGACGCGGCCTTCTCGGTCAGCGGCGTCGATCAAGGCGTCGCGGTCACGACGACCGGCATCGTGCATCTTGTCAGCAGCAACGGCATCGACACATGGGCGATCTCGCTCATCTACGGCCCTTCCGCATACACGGTCTACGCGACGCAAGAAGCGCACCGTATCGTCCGCAGCTTTCGTCTCCAGCCTCTCAAATAGGGAGGCTTTTTTGTAGGTGGCGGGTGGCACCGCAGGCGGTCTCCCTCACGCGCAGCGCAAGCGAGCATGAGGGAG
>CAYFZV010000119.1:0-2520 GCA_964347735.1 uncultured Gammaproteobacteria bacterium | reverse complement strand
CTGCAACTGCGAACGATGTTGATCCGAAGCAAGCACCAGCTCATCTTCTTTATTGATACGATTTTTTAACTTTATTCGAAGAACCGCTTCCTGCTCTTCATCAAAAAAAGTTGATCGCGCTAACGACCAACGCAACTCCGCTTTAGAACTCGTCTTGTTCACCTTTTGTCCACCAGGACCACTTGATCGAACAAAAGTAATCACATATTCAGACTCCGGAATGAGTCTCTGTTCCGCATGTGCCCCTTCTACAGAAAGCGGTTGGTTCCACCCTGATTCAGACGGATTGACCATATACCCACATAATATAAAACAAAAGACCTCCGATCTAGATCGGAGGTCAAGCCTGAACAAAAAGAAAAGCGGCCCGACAAGTGTCGGACCGCTAAGTGGAGCGGACGTACTAGGAGCGGGAGTGCCGGTCGGCGAGCGGGTCGTGCCCGTTGGAGCCGATTCCGCTCAGATCGCGCGGCGACGTCGAGCGACGACGCGGCATGAGCTCGGGCCGACGCGGACCTCGCGAGAGCATGACCCGAAGGGTCGGCAGCGAGCCGGTACGAGCCGCCTCGTTGTACTCGCCGAGAGCCCGCGGCGCCTGGCCGGCAAAAGTCAGACGGTTCGCGCCAGCCTTCATGTGATCGCGAAGCCAGGACAGGTGCGCGTCGCTCGTCGGGTCGATCTCCCGCGTCTTGGTGGCCGCGTAGTAGGCGACCTGACGGGCCTCGAGACCCACGTTGTTCCAGTTGACGCGGCCGATGCCCATGCCGCTCTTCTGAAGCGCCTTGCTCGGCTCGAGCGGATCGGCGTCATAGATGCTCTGCGCATCCACACCGACGCGGATCACCTCGTGCGGGATCCCGGTGCCGTCGAAGTAAATGTTGTTCTCGGCCGCTTCGCGACCCTCCTCGAGACCCTCGATGTACTCGATGGTGAGAGGACGGTTGATGGCGCCATCGGCGTCGATGACGATGCAGGGCACGCCGAGACGGCGCTCGACCTGACCCATGACCATCAGGAACATGTTCCGCAGCTTCGGGTTGTAGCCCGCGACCACGGTCGCGATCGGCATCATGTCGGCGAGCCCCATGTCCATGCCCTGACCGTTCATGAGCATCATGAGCATCATGGGGTCCATGCCCGTCTGGCCCGCGAAGCCCGTGACCTGCTCCTTGGACGGCGCCGCCCCTTCTGGCAGCTCCGCGTTCGGATCGACCTTCGAGCCGGCGACGGGCGCCGCGGGAATCGGGGCGAATGCGGACAGCACTCGTCGAGCCGGCAGCGCCTTCAGACCGACACCGATCAGATCGGCCTCGGTGAGACCGGCCAAATCGGCCAGGGAGGTGGCACCGAGATCGTTCTTGATCTTGGCAGCGATGTCGGCGCTGACACCGAGCTCGATGAGCTTGATTTCGACTGGATCGATCACCAAAGCGGTCATCGCCACGGGGGAGGAAGTCGAAGCGGGTGCGGACTCGGGATTGCTGCTGCCATCGGACGGGGTGCTCATGCTCTTTCTCCTGTTTTTTTCCTGTTTTACTGCGTTTTGGGAACGTACGATTCTGCTCGCATCTTAGCTGAATCTACGATTTTGTCAATAGCAGTAGCAAAACCCCAATAAAACAGGGCACTTTATGTATATTTGACACTAAGTATCCACAAGACCTCCTTTTTACCCCCGCGCCTTCAGAATCAGCCGCGCGAGACGCAACTCATCATAGGAATAAGCCTCTCCCAACCGACCACGCACCGGTGCCAACAGGTCACTTCCAGATTTTTGAAAAGCGTCAGCAATCTTTTCCAGCCGTTCAGTAGAAGAAAAAACGACATGCGCAACATCCAACGCCACCCCCTGTTCCATCGCCTTCTCTAAATGTTGAACGATCGTCGTGACACTCAATCCACGCGCAGCAGCAATCTGCTCCAGCGTTTGTTTTTTGTGTAAAAGCTCTACCGTGGTAAGCACGGTGTCTGATGAAGCACGCTTCATCGTCACGGGTTGTTGCACCGTCCTCTCTCCCGTGATCGTCTGCTCAATAATTCCATGCGCCTCCGCATACTCACGAATCGCTTGTACAAAACGACCACCGTATTGCGCGAGCTTTTCTTTTCCAACCCCAAAGATACCTGACAAACTTTCCAAGCGTTGCGGATACAATCGTGACATCTCTTGCAAGGTACGGTCCCCAAAAACGATATAAGGAGGCACATGCTTTGCTGCGGCTAGCCCTCGACGAAGCGTACGCAACTTTTCAAACAACGTTTGATCAAACTCTTCAACATCTTTCACACCTTTTTTAATAGCGATCGCTGTTCGTGCAGGCTCAGGCGGCAAGCACACATCGCACGTCTTGCAATTCGTGGCTTCCCAAACCTCATCAAAGTATTTCAAAAGAAACGCGCGCCGACAGGAATGTTCTTCGCAATAACGTGTGATCTCTTGCAATTGAAAGCGCGCTCGCTGCCGCTCCATGGAATCCGCCATCTCACGAATAAAAAACTCGTGCTTAAAACGGTCACCAC
>CAYFZV010000118.1:0-2523 GCA_964347735.1 uncultured Gammaproteobacteria bacterium | reverse complement strand
AGATCACGCCGCCCCCACCGCCGGAACCGGAAGAACCGCTCCTCGTCGAAGAGCCCATGAAAGTGGAAGAAGACGAGCCGGAAGAAGGGGACAAGAAGGAAAAAAAGGAAGAATAAGAGGGAGAGACAGGAAGACACTGCAAAATAAGCCTAAAATGGCTTATTTTGCGTTAGCGCACCATTGACAAATTCATAAAATGTCCTAAGGTGCGAGCGTGAGGAGGATCACATGGAACGTCACTGTCGGATTCACGGGAACTACGGCTTTTTCCTCGGTTCAAGCGGCGGCTGTCCCGGCTGCAAGAGCGATCGGGCCGATGCGAAGAGGAATCGAGAAAGAGATCGAAAGCAAGCCGAGTGGGATCGAAGACGCGCCAGAGAAGAGGCTGACAGCGCTCGCTATCAGGCCAATCTAGCTCGGGAACGCGATCGGGAAGAAGCTAGATCTCGGCAACGCGAGAACGATCGTAGACGCGAAGAAAGGTCGTTTCAAGCATTGCAGCGAAGCGACCGGCAAACGCCGCAAGCTGTGGATCACGGCTTGCGGATGGAACTTTCTCGACAGATGCAAGTGGCGAGCGTCGAGCGGGAACGAAAAGAAAAGATCGAAACAGAACGGCGCGCTCAAGAAATGCAGGCTGTACCCGTGAGACGGGAACTGCAAGCGTGCGTCGAAAGAGAACTGCCGCCAAAAGCCGCCCAAAAGCTTCCGGAAAAGACTGTGCTCGCGCAGCCTACTCGAGAAGTGGAAGCATTGGGGCAAGCGGTAGGTATCAGACGAGCCAAAACCGCGCCAGTACCAGCATCGAAGAGCGTTGTGGAAAAAGTGCTTCAGCCAGCGCTCCTCCTCGCAGGACTACTCACCCTCGGTTTCCTTTTTCCGCTCTCCCTGAAACTTTGGAGCTCGTCGGCGTCTCGGTATTCGTTTTGGGAACAGGTCATGGTATGTGAAATAGCCGTTGTGATCTTTTTTGCCTACTTCTCCATCTTCCATTACAAGCAGTTATACGATTGAGTCACAGAAAGCGAAAACATGGGAGTTTCCACACGGCGGCTCCCTCTTTTTATCCAGGGATTTGTCCGCCCAACCCCTCACACGTCGTGTTTATTGACCTCTGGTTTAAGCTCTGATATCGTATAACCGAGACCCAGTCTCTCTATTTTTAAGTAGAAAGGAAGGTGTATTGTTGTGGTTGAAGTCAAACGCAAAAAGGGAGAGAGTTTTGAAGCTCTGCTTCGTCGTTTCAGCCGCCGCATTCAGCAGAGTGGCCGCGTTCTTCAGGCTAAGAAAGTTCGCTTTCACGAGTCCGAAAAGAACAAAAACGCTCAGCGCGACGCCGCGCTCCGCCGCCAGTTCCTGGCCTCTCGTCGCGAGTATCTGCTCAAAAGCGGCAAGCTGAAAGAAGAAGACCTTCGTCAGAAACGCCGCCGTTAACGCCTCTCCCATGTCCCTCCGCAGCGACATCGAAAAGCGGTTCATGGAAGCGATGAAAGCCAAAGACGCTTCAGCCGTTTCCACCTACCGCCTCCTCCGCTCGGCGATGAAAAACGCCGAAATCGACAAACAGATCAAAGAATTGAGCGACGAGGAAGCGCTCGAGGTCATCGGACGCGAAGTCAAAAAACTGAAGGACGGCCTCTCGGATTACGAGAAAGCCGGCCGTCAGGATCTCGCGGATCAGGCCAAGACGGAAATCGCGCTCCTCTCGGGATTCCTGCCGGCGCAACTGTCCGAAGAAGATGTCCGGGCGATCGTGGCCGCAAAAGCCGCTGAGCTCGGTCTCTCCGGAGAAGCCGCCTACGGACGCCTCATGGGTGAAGCGATGAAAGACATGAAAGGGAAGGCCGATGGCGCCCTGGTCGGCAAAACGGTGAAAGAGTTCCTCCAAAACAAAGCGTAGTTTCGGGAATCCCTACCCTCCTGTCCCATGCTCCCAGGAAGGAAGTCACGCTCCCAACCGCTCGTACAAGCCGCCCTCACGGTTACCGCTTTCGTGTTGGCGGTTTTTGCGTGTCTGGCTTTCGCGCAGGGCGCATATGCGCAGGGCGTGACGGCCAATGAAGTCTTGCCTGAAGCAGTCGGGCAGGCGCTTGGAACAGGCACGCAGGACATCCGCATCACGATCGCGCGCATCATTCGCGCAGGTCTCGGTCTTCTGGGAACGGTCGCTCTGCTCATCATTTTGTACGCCGGCTTCATTTGGATGACTGCCGCAGGCGAAGTTGAGAAAATCGACCGTGCCAAGAAGATCCTGTCGTCCGCCGTTATCGGACTTATCATCATCATGTCCGCGTTCGCGATCACGTCGTTCATCATCAGTCGTCTGCTCGGCGAAGGCGGCGCCGGAGGTGGGGGCGGAGGCGGAGGCTCAAGCGCTCCCGACGATCGCGCCTGCATCGGACTCACGGCAACCTGCGCGGCGGGCGCACTCGGCAACGGCATCATCGAAAGCCATTACCCCAACCGCAACGCCACAGGCATTCCGCGCAACACGCGGGTTGTTATCACGTTCAAGTCGAAAAT
>CAYFZV010000117.1:0-2596 GCA_964347735.1 uncultured Gammaproteobacteria bacterium | reverse complement strand
AGCGTTTCGAGAAGGTCTACTACCATTGGATGGAGAACCTGCGCGACTGGTGTGTTTCGCGGCAGATCTGGTTCGGCCATCGCATTCCGGCTTGGCATTGCGAAAATCAACACATCACGGTCGCGCGCAAGACGCCAAAGAAATGCGCGCAGTGCACGTCAAAAAAACTCCGCCAGGACGAAGACACCTTCGATACCTGGTTCTCTTCCGGCACCTGGACGTTTTCGACGCTCGGCTGGCCGAAAAAGACGCCGGATCTGAAGCGCTTCCACCCAACCGACGTCCTCGAAACGGGCTACGACATCCTGTTCTTCTGGGTCGCGCGCATGATCTTGATGACCGAGTACGCCATGAAGCAGGTGCCGTTCAAGACGGTCTACCTCCACGGCCTCGTTCGCGATGAGCAGGGGAGGAAGATGTCGAAGTCGCTCGGCAACGTCCTCGACCCGCTCGACGTCATCCCGAAATACGGCACCGACGCCGTGCGCTTGTCGCTTGTGCTCGGCACCTCTCCGGGTGCCGACGCCAAAGTCTGGGACGAAAAAATCGCCGGCTTCCGCAACTTCACAAACAAGCTGTGGAACATTTCGCGCTTCATCCTGACGAGCGTTTCGAAAGTTTCGCGCGTGCCGAAGAAGCCGACGGCAAAAACGCTCGCCGACAAATGGATCCTGGCCCGCCTCGAATCCGTCACGGCGCAAGCGACGGTTTCGATCGAGAAATTCGAATTCTCACCGGCAGGCGAACTTCTCCGTGACTTCACGTGGACCGAACTCGCCGACTGGTATCTCGAAATCGCCAAGATCCAGATGCAGGATCCGAAGCTCAAAGCTTCCACCGAAAAGATATTGTTGTACGCGCTTGAAAACGTCCTCAAGCTCTGGCATCCGTATATGCCGTTCGTGACGGAAGCGATCTGGGACATCCTTTCCGGCAACGCCAAGGGCAAGAAGTTTTTGATGATCGAAAGTTGGCCGAAAGCGAAGGCCGCAGCAGCTCCGAAAGACTTCACATTGCTGCAAGACATTATCGGCGCCATCCGCAATGTACGGAGCGAGTACAAAGTCGAACCGGCCAAGAAAATCGACGCGACGCTTGTCGCCGGCGCGAAAGCGAAGCTCTTGAAAGACAACGCGACGATTATCGCGACGCTCGCGCGCATCGAAACGCTGACGATCCTGTCGAAGGGGGAGAAACCGAAAGACGCCGCCTCCGCCATGATCAGCGGCATCGAAATCCACCTGCCGCTCGCCGGCATGGTCGATCCCGCCAAAGAGAGGGCGCGTCTTCAGAAGGAAAAAGAAAATCTCACAGGTTTCATCAAGAGTCTCGAAGCCAAGCTCGCCAATCCCGGCTACACGGACAACGCTCCGAAGGACGTGGTCGAGAAGACGCGGCAGATGCTGGCCGAGAAGAAAGAAGAACTGAAGAAGATTGACGCGACGCTCACGGGGATATAATCTCCCCGTGAGTTCTTTTTTTGGAGGTACGAGATGACGAAGAGAGAAGACGTCTACAAAGCGATCGACAGCGAACGGGACTACCAGCAACAGTGTTGGAATGCGGCCACGACCTCGACGGCCGGCCAGCACAGCGTTCCGGAATGGCTGCTCTATATGCGGCAATACCTTGATGAAGCGATCGCGCACGTGTCGCACCACGCAGAGCCGTACGCCTCCGAGGACGTGCTAGAAACGGTCAGGAAGGTGACGGCGATGGGCGTCTCATGCATGGAACAGCACGGCGCTCCGCTCCGCGCTCCATCGAAGCCTTGATGTTCGTCTCCGCCTCGGTTGACCCCGGGCGGTTTTTCTTTTACCGTTCCAGCACGTTCCTTACAGAAAGGGATCGCATGTGGACATGGATTTTCGGATTCTGTTTCGTATTGGCCGCGCTGACCGCATTCCTCTTCGCGCGCTGGACGAACTTTTGGGAGGAGCGCAGCACGTACTGGAAGGAGTCTTCCGAAGACTGGGAGAAGAAGCATCATGACGCGCAGGCGGAATTGTTCAACGCCCTGGCCGGCTATTGCCGCAAGGACTTCTTCCGCAGAGGGCTTTGCGCTGAAGTCGAAGTGACGACGAGAGGCGACGAACGAGAATGCCGTTTCCACGCGGCGCCTTTCGAAGAGGAGGGCGAAAGCTGGAGCTTCCGCGTCGACATGAAAAACGCGATAGCCCCCGTATGGCTAAGCATCACTGCGCAGCCTGGCGGGGAACGCACGCACCTCTTTCTGTCTTTCAAGCCGGGTGAAAAGTGGCATCGTCGAGCCATCGCTCTTTTCGAGGCGCTCCGGCATGACAGCGGAGGATCGCGGCTGACGCATCTGGAAGCGCTTTCTTTGGCCCGAGCCTTTCTCGGCGCCGATCAGAAGCCGCTCCTGACTTCACGCATCACGTTCGACCCCGTTTCCATAGCGAACCGCCAGGATTGACTTCCGGCGGTTTTTTTGTGTAGGCTTTTATCGGAAGTTCTTTCCGTAAAGGGGTCCGCATGCTGGTGGTATTTTTCCTCTGCGGAGTGATCCTGCTTCTCGTCTGCGTCATTTTCGCGGGGCTCGCCGGAGCGGTGTTCGTTCTTCTTATCGCCTTGGGTA
>CAYFZV010000116.1:0-2633 GCA_964347735.1 uncultured Gammaproteobacteria bacterium | reverse complement strand
ACGACGAGCGCGCGCTCGTCGGATCGGAAATGCTCGAAAGCCACGCGCATACCGAAATTTTGTCGGTGCTCTCCGGCGCGCCGTCTTTGCCGATCCATCCCGCCACCGTCCGCGCCGCGCTGTCCCTGCTCGAAGCGCAACTCGACCGCCCCCTCACGAGCCTGCCGCTCCTGCGCGCGCAGCTCGCGCGGCAGCATGCTACACTGAAACCGTTATTCGCTTTCTAATGCCTATGGAACCCATGTCTCCTGTATCGGCAAGAACCATGCCGACGAAGCCGCTCGCGGGCCTCGCAGTCATCCTGTTCGTAGCCACTGTGATCGGCGGCTGGTTGTACGTTGACAACATGCGCAACGAGCTCGAAGCGAAAATTCAAACGCTTGAATCTCGACAGTTGCAGGCTCCGCCCATGGACCTTGGAGGCCGCATGATGGAACCGACGGCTGCGAACGGCTGGCGCACGGTCACGAGCGCGGACGGCGCGTATCAGCTCGATCTCCCCGCCGGCATGAAACTGTCGGAAGGCGCGAGCGTGAAAGGAATAGCGTATGTCATGGCCGATCCGACAACGGAAGATGACTCACTGCCGTACATGGCCATCCGCGCCGTGCCGACATCGGAAAAGGCCGCGTATGAAAACCTGGGCGGCAAGATCGTGATTTCCGGCGACACCGCTTACTGGCTGTATCTCTGGGAAAACATGGAATGGGAACCGTTCGATCTCGTCGCCGCAAGCTTCAAAGCTTTGAAGTGAGGAACAGTCCCGCCACCCGGCGGGTCTTGTTTTTCCGGCACTTTCAGGCTAAGGTGAGCCCGATATGGAACAGACGCTCGTCCGCAATATCGCGAAACACGACGGTCGGGACGTCCTCTTGAAGGGCTGGTGTTTCAATTTCCGTTCGTCCGGATCGATCTTCTTCCTGCAATTCCGCGACGGCACCGGTCGCCTGCAAGCCGTCATCTCGAAAAAAGAGGTTTCCGAAGATGTCTGGAACGCCTGCCAATCGCTTTCGATCGAGGCCTCGGTCGAGATCGAAGGCATGGTGAAGGCCGAACCGCGCTCGCCGTCCGGTTATGAGATCCAAGCCAAGGCCGTGCGGGTTGTTGCGCTGCCGTCTGAAGAATTTCCGATCGGCAAGAAGGAACACGGTGTCGAATTCCTGATGGACATCCGCCATCTCTGGTTAAGAAGTTCTCGCCAGGAAGCGATTCTTCGTGTGCGTGACGAGATCGAATTCGCCATGCGTGAGTTCATGCATGAAAGAGGATTCACACTGACCGATTCGCCGATCTTCACGCCCAACGCCGTCGAAGGCACGACGGATCTCTTCGAGGTGAAATATTTCGACGACAAAGCCTACCTCTCGCAATCCGGGCAACTGTATCTGGAAGCGACGTCCGCCGCACTCGGCCGCACCTATTGTTTCGGTCCGACCTTCCGCTCCGAGAAATCCAAGACGCGCCGCCACCTGACCGAGTTTTGGATGCTTGAAGCCGAAGCGGCCTACATGGATTGCGCAGAGAACATGCAATTGCAGGAAGATTTGGTCCTGCACGTCGTAAAAAAAGTGCTCGCCAACCGGCGTGATGATTTGAAAACGCTCGAACGCGACACAGCGCCGCTTGAAGCGGTTCTTGCTGGCGGTTTCCCGCGCGTGACGTACGACGACGCGATCAAAAAACTCCAAGAACTCGGCAGCGACGTGAAATGGGGCGACGATCTCGGCGCTGATGACGAGACGATCCTCACCCAGCAATACGACAAACCGATCTTCGTCCACCGCTACCCGGTCGAGGTGAAGGCGTTTTACATGAAGCCCGATCCGGAAAATCCGAAGCAGGCATTGAACAGCGATTTGCTCGCACCGGAAGGCTACGGCGAAATCAGCGGCGGCTCGCAGCGCATCGACGACCTCAAGCTCCTGGAAGAACGCATCGCCGCGCACGGGCTGCCGAAAGAAGCCTTCGAATGGTATCTGGACCTGCGCCGCTACGGCTCCGTGCCGCACTCCGGTTTCGGCATCGGTCTCGAGCGCACCGTCGCCTGGATCTGCAAATTGCCGCATGTCCGCGAAACGATCCCTTTCGCACGCCTGCTCAACCGCCTGAAACCCTAGTTTGACATCAAGAACCTCTGCCGCCTAAGGTGGTCAGAGGTTCTTTTGTAAGGAGGGAGCATGTGGCATTCGCGTGAAACGTTCATGCGGGCCGCGCATCGCGCTGCGGCCCTGTTTGATGAGTGGGCTTCACCGCTCATGCCGTACGCGACAGCCGATCACCTCTGCTATCGCTGCGAAAGTTCGCTGGAATTCGACGAGATCCGCAGGTGTTTCGAGACGCCCGACGGGTTCGTCTACCAATCGTTTATCTCGCGGCGCCGCATCGCCGTCATCAAGTTCGCACCGGCCATCCCAACCGTCCTCGGCCCGATCTCGTTCCTCGAGCTCTCGGATCAGAAACCGGACGGTAGCCAGCAAAGCGGATTCGATCACATCGAGATCTATCCGTCGGCAGGCACCGTCGAGGAGCTTGTCGAAGCGTTTTCGAAGAAGCACGTGACCTTCACGAAGGTCGAGCGCCCGCATCACGTGACCTACGACACGATCATCGCCGGCGGCTTCAAGGTCCGCATC
>CAYFZV010000115.1:0-2687 GCA_964347735.1 uncultured Gammaproteobacteria bacterium | reverse complement strand
GAACTCGTCGATGCGTTCGGCGCGAAGAAGGACAAGCTCGTCCGCCGCGTGAAGCTGCTCCGCAACCTGGAGCGCAACCACATCCGCCCCGAGTGGATGGTCATGACCGCCATTCCGATCATTCCGCCGGACCTCCGTCCGATGGTTTCGCTCGACGGCGGCCGCTTCGCGACCTCCGACTTGAACGATCTCTACCGCCGCGTCATCAACCGCAACAACCGCCTGAAGCGCCTCCAGGAACTCAACGCTCCGGAAGTCATTTCGCGCAACGAAAAGCGCATGCTTCAGGAAGCCGTCGACGCGCTCATCGACAACAGCGCGCGCCAGTCGAAGACGGTCATCGCCACGACCGGCCGCAAGCGCCAATTGAAATCACTCGCCGACCAGTTGAAGGGCAAGCAGGGCCGTTTCCGCCAGAACCTGCTCGGTAAGCGCATCGACTACTCCGGCCGCTCGGTCATCGTCGTCGGTCCGCGCCTCAAGCTGCACCAGTGCGGCCTTCCGAAGCGCATGGCGCTCGAACTCTTCAAGCCGTTCGTCATCGCCCAGTTGATCAAGGCGGAACTCTGCCACAACATCCGCTCGGCCAACCGCTTCATCGAATCGGGTCGTTCTGAAATTTGGGACATCCTCGAAGAGATCACGCGCAAGAGCTACGTAATGTTGAACCGCGCTCCGACGCTCCACCGCCTTTCGATCCAGGCTTTCCAGCCGACGCTGATCGAAGGCAAGGCGATCCAGCTGCACCCGATGGTCTGCCCGGCGTTCAACGCTGACTTCGACGGCGACCAAATGGCCGTCCACGTTCCGTTGACCGAAGAAGCCAAGAAGGAAGCGGGCGAACTGATGCTTTCCTCCAAGAACCTGCTCAAGCCCGCCACCGGAGCGCCGCCGGCCATGTTGAACAAGGACATCGTCTGGGGCATCCACTATCTCTCGCGCCTCACGGAGCGCGCCGACGGTTCCGTCAAAGCCTACGCGTCTCCTTCGGAAGTGCGTTTGGCCTACCAGTCCGGCAACATCAAGCTGAACGAAAAAATTCTTTGCCGCGTCGAGAAGGGCGCCAAGCCCGTCGAAACGTCGCAGGGCCGCATCCTTCTGAACAGCGTCTTGCCGGAAGGCTTGCCGCGCATTTCGGAAGCGCTCGACACCAAGAAGTCGGCCGACCTCGTCCGTCTCTGCCTGGAATTCCACGGCACCGAACGCGCTGCCGCGCTTCTCGACGACTTCAAGGAACTCGGTTTCCACTACGCGTCCAAATCCGGCTTCTCCTGGGGCATGGACGACTTGCCGACGATCAAAGGCAAGCCGGACCTCCTGGCCGAAGGCGAAAAGCGCGTCGAAGAAGTCGAAGAGCAGTACAGCGAAGGCTTGCTGACGCAACACGAGCGCTATCTCCAGATCATCAAAGTCTGGACCGAAATCAAGGATCGCATCACCAAGCTCGCCAAGGAACAGCTTCCGCGCGAAGGTTCGGTCGCATCCATGATCGAATCCGGCGCTCGCGGTTCCTGGTCCCAGCTGACCCAGATGGTCGGCATCAAGGGTCTCGTGGTCAACCCGCGCGGCGACATTATCGAACTGCCGATCAAGAAGGGCTTCAAGGAAGGCTTCGATGTTCTCGAATTCTTCATCTCGACGCACGGCGCGCGTAAAGGTTTGACCGACACCGCGCTTCGTACCGCCAACGCCGGTTATCTGACGCGCCGTCTCGTCGACGTCGCCCAGGACGTCGTGATTCACAACATCGACTGCGGCACGGAAGTCGGCATGAACATCACCGCTGAAGAGTCGAAGGAGATGGGCGAAACGATTGCTGCTCGCACGGTCGGACGCACCGCGCTCGAAAGCGTGAAGCATCCCGAAACGGGCAAGGTCATCGTCAAAGCGGGGGAGATCGTCTCCGAAGCCAACGCCCGCGAAATGGCCAAGCTCGAAATCCCGGCCGTCATGGTCCGCTCGGTCCTGACCTGCGCGGAACGCAAAGGCGTCTGCCAGAAGTGCTACGGGTACGATCTCGGTTACAACAAGCTCGTCCGCATGGGCACCGCCGTCGGCATCATCGCCGCGCAGTCCATCGGCGAACCGGGCACGCAGCTTACGATGCGTACGTTCCACACCGGTGGTGTCGCAGGTTCCGACATTACCCAGGGTCTGCCGCGCGTCGAAGAACTCTTCGAAGCGCGCCCGCCGAAGCGCAAGGCCTTTATGGCTGACGTCGCCGGCATCGCCAAGATCCAGGAAGTCGAACGCCGCATCATCGAAACCGCCACGGGCGAGCGCATCGTCGACAGCCTCTCGGGTTCCAAGGTGATCCGCATCAGCCACACCGAAGAAGCCGAAGTGAAATTCAAAGCGCTGAAGGAAGACGAAGTCGCGGTCAAAGACGGCGAGAAAGTCGTCCAGGGCCAGTCGCTCATCAACCGCAAGGACGGCACCAAAGAATGGGCCCCCTTCGGCGGCGTCGTGAAGGTCACGAAGTCTGTCATCGTCCTCACGGGCGAAGCCAACAAGGACACCGAATACGTTATCCCGCCGGGCTACGTGCTCTACGTGAAGGACGGACAGCAGGTGGAACCGGGCGACCAGCTGACGGAAGGCGACCTCGATCTCCAGGAGCTCTACAAGTTCAAGGGACGTGAAGCGGTCCAGACGTACCTGACGCACGAAACCCAGAAGATCTATTC
>CAYFZV010000114.1:0-2726 GCA_964347735.1 uncultured Gammaproteobacteria bacterium | reverse complement strand
CGCGGAGGCCAAGGCCCTGCTTAAGGGCTTCGACATGCCGTTTGCGTCCTGATGGACCGACGGTTAGCAGGAGTGATGAAGAATGGCTAAGAAAAGCGCGATCGAGCGGAACGAGAAACGGCGCCGACTGGCGAAGAAATTCGACGCCCGTCGCCGGAAACTCAAGGACATGGTGAAAGACGCGAAGCTTTCGCCCGAGGAGCGTTACGCCGCTCACGCGAAGCTGGCGGCGTTGCCCCGGAATTCCTCGCCGAATCGCATTCGTTTGCGTTGCGAGTTGACCGGCCGTCCGCGCGGCAATTATCGGAAATTCAAGCTCTGCCGCATGGCTATCCGTCAATTGGGCTCGTCCGGCCTGATTCCCGGCCTAGTCAAGTCGAGCTGGTAAGGAGACTGAAGTCATGGCGATGAGCGATCCCATCGGCGACATGATCACGCGAATCCGCAACGGCCAAAGCGCCCGCTTGAGCGAAGTGTTGGTGCCGGCGTCGCGGTTTCGTCTTGGCGTGCTCGATGTTCTCAAGCGCGAAGGATTTATCCGCGATTTCGCTCTCCAGGAGGTCCGTCCTGGCGTCAGCGAAATCCGTGTCGAACTGAAATACCACGAAGGCGATCCAGTCATCCGCGAGATTTCGCGCGTGTCGCGCCCGGGCCGTCGCGTCTACTCGAAGATCAAGGATCTGACCAAGGTCTACAACGGTCTCGGCATCTCGATTTTATCCACGCCACGTGGCGTGATGTCGGATGCCGAAGCGCGTGAGGCCAATGTCGGCGGCGAAGTTCTTTGTCGCGTCTTCTAAGGCGCGGTAAAGGTCGGATAAGCAAGTAATCAGATAAGGTCGAACAAAATGTCCCGCGTCGGAAAATATCCCGTCAAGCTTCCCGCCGGCGTCACCGTTGAGGTGAACGGCAAGCGGGTTGTGGCCAAGGGCAAGCTCGGTGAGCTCTTCACCGACCTGACCAAGGACGTCGTCGTGACTCGCGAAGGCGAAACCCTCGTGGTCAAGCCCGCAGAAGAAACCGATCAAGCCCGCAGGATGTGGGGAACGGTTCGCGCCAATCTGCGCAATATGATCGAAGGCGTGTCGACCGGATACGCTCAAACCCTCGATATTGTCGGCGTCGGTTTTCGCGCCGCGGTTCAGGGCAAGGATCTGGTCTTGCAGCTTGGGTACAGCCACGAAGTCCGCTACCCGATTCCAGGCGGAATCAAGATCGTTTGTCCCGAGCAGACGCAGATCAATATCTCCGGATCGGACAAGCGTCTGGTCGGCCAGGTGGCTGCCAACATTCGCGGATTCCGTCCGCCCGAGCCATACAAGGGCAAGGGGATCAAGTACAAGAACGAGCAAATTCTCCGCAAAGAAGGCAAGAAGAAGTAGTCATGGCCAACTCAAGGGAACTTTACATCCGTCGGCGGTCTCGTATTCGCCGGCACGTCGCCCAGGGAGTCGACGGGCGTCCGCGCCTGTCGGTGTTCCGTTCTGGCCGGCACATTTATGTCCAGGTTATCGACGACCGGAAAGGCGTGACCATTGCCGCCGCATCGTCCTTGGAAAAAGACGCGCGCGGACGCTTGAAAACCGGCGCCGATGTCGCCGCAGCCGGCGAAGTAGGCAAGATGATAGCCGAACGCGCCATCAAGGCGGGTGTCAAGGAAGTGGTCTTCGATCGCGGCGGATACCGCTTTCACGGACGGGTCAAGGCCTTGGCCGATGCGGCCCGGGCCGGCGGCCTATCTTTTTAATTCATCGAGGAGTCGCAAGCGATGTCGGATATACAGTTGCCGGGAACGGACGAAGCCGGCGAAGGGCGCAAGCCCGGACGTGGTCGCGGCGGTCGCGGCGGTCGCGGACGGGAAGGCGGTCGAGATCAACGCGAGGGTCGCTCCGATCGCGAAGATAGCGAATTCGTTGATCGTCTCGTCAGCATCAACCGCGTCGCGAAGGTCGTGAAGGGCGGTCGTCGCTTCGCTTTTGCCGCGCTGGTGGTTGTCGGCGACGGCAAGGGCCGCGTCGGCTATGGCACCGGCAAGGCGCGCGAGGTCCCCGAAGCGATCCGCAAAGCCACAGATCAGGCGAAACGCAAGCTGATCCGCGTCCCCTTGCGTGAAGGGCGGACCTTGCACCATGACATTATCGGCGATTACGGCGCTGGTCGTGTCGTCCTGCGGGCGGCGCCCGCCGGAACCGGAATTATTGCCGGCGGTCCAATGCGCGCGGTGTTCGAAACCATGGGTATTCACGATATCGTCGCCAAGTCGGTCGGTACCGCGAACCCCCATAACATGGTCAAGGCGACGTTTGAGGCATTGCGCGGCGTCATGTCTCCGCGCCAAGTTGCGGCCCGTCGCGGCAAGAAAGTCGGCGATTTGACCGCCCGGCGCGGCGACGTAGGTCCGGGCGACAAGGATTAATTCGCGGTTTCTGGGCCGTACCGTAGACGAGAAGGATTAGGCGATGACGAACAAAGCGAAGGGCCGTGTGCGCGTGACTCAAGTGCACAGTGCCGGAAAACGGACCAAGGACCAGCAGGAGACCTTGATCGGTCTTGGACTGGGCCGGCGTCTCAATCGCAGTCGGGATCTGGAGGATACGCCTTCGGTTCGCGGTATGGTCAACAAGGTCAAGCACCTGCTGAAGGTGGAAACGCTGGGCTGAATTCGGTCCGCGCGGCAAAGGATAGACGGCAATGAAACTCAACGATCTTCGTGACAATCCGGGTGC
>CAYFZV010000113.1:0-2795 GCA_964347735.1 uncultured Gammaproteobacteria bacterium | reverse complement strand
TTTCAGGCGGAGACGCTTGAAGCCATCGAAGCCCTGCCGCAGCCGGTCATCGCGGATGAACACGTCGAAAGCGGTCTCAAGAAAAAAATCTGGCGCAAGATCGCGCTGCCGCTCGATCTTCTCAACAACAAGTCGATGAAGCCGACGTCCGGCGACATCGGCCGCAACCAGCACATCATCCAGAAGACGCTCGAGAACTTCGGCGTGCCGTGCGAGATGGGCGAAGTTTCCGTCGGACCGACCGTCACGCAGTTCACGCTCAAGCCGCACGACGGCATCAAGCTGATGCGTATCACGGCGCTCAACAACGACCTCGCGCTCGCGCTGGCCGCGCATCCGATCCGCATCGAAGCGCCGATCCCGGGCAAGTCGCTCGTCGGCATCGAAGTGCCGAACCAGGCCGTCGCGATCGTGAACCTGCGCGACATTTTGGAATCGCAGGAGTTCCGCTCGTCGCGCGCATCGCTCCGCGTCGCGCTCGGCAAAGACGTCGCCGGCAAACCGTGGCTGGCGGACCTCGCCAAGATGCCGCACATGCTCGTGGCCGGTTCGACCGGCTCGGGCAAAACCGTCTGCTTGAACTCCATCATCGTCTCTCTCCTCTATAGCCACGGCCCGGACGAGCTTCGTTTCATCATGGTCGACCCGAAGCGCGTGGAACTGACGGCCTACAACAACATCCCCCACCTGCTCGTCCCGGCTATCACCGATGTCGCCAAAACGCTGAACGCCCTCAAGTGGACGATCGGCGAAATGGACCGCCGTTTCACGCAGCTGGCCCGCTACGGCAAGCGCGATATCGCCTCCTATAACGAGGCTTCCGACGAGAAGATGCCGTATCTCGTGGTCGTCATCGACGAGCTCGCCGACCTGATGGTTTCGAGCGCGGGCAAAGACGTCGAAACCTGCATCATCCGCCTGGCCCAGATGGCCCGCGCCGTCGGCATCCACCTGATCCTCGCCACGCAGCGGCCGTCGGTCGACGTCATCACCGGCCTCATCAAAGCGAACTTCAACGCGCGCATCGCCTTTGCCGTCGCGTCCGGTACCGACTCGCGCACGATTCTCGACTCGCTCGGCGCGGAAAAATTGGTTGGTCGCGGCGACATGCTTTTCACCTCCGCCGAACTTTCGAAACCGAAGCGCCTCCAAGGCACCTACATTTCGGATCTCGAAATCAAAAAAGTCACCGACTTCATCAAGAGCAACTTCGACGCGCCGGACTATCAGCACGAAATCGTCGACCGTCTCGGCGCGACCTCGAACGGCGTCACGTTCAATGACGATGGCGGCAGCGACGAACCGTTGCTCCAGGAAGCGCAGGACATCGTTGTGCGTGCCGGAAAGGCCTCTGCGTCGTTCCTGCAGCGCCGCATGAAGATCGGCTACGCGCGCGCCGCACGTATCCTGGATTTACTTGAAGAAAAAGGCGTGATTGGCCCCGGCGACGGCGCCAAACCCCGCGATATTCTCGCAGCGCGTCCCGAAGGCGCTGAAACTGTTTCCGACGAAGAACTTCTTGATGGCGAAGATCCTCCGGAAGGTGTAGTCTAGCGGCACTATGGTTGCCTTTCAGGAAAAGACGCTCGACGATCGCACGATCGGCGAGGTCCTTCGCACCGCGCGCGAGGAGCGCGGCGAAACAATCGAAGACATCGAACGCATCACGCACGTCGGCAAGAAATACGTCGCCGCGCTGGAGTCGAACGATCTCAAAAAACTGCCCGAAGCCGTCTATGCGAAAAAATTCGTGAAGGCGCTCGCTTCGCATTATGGATTGGACCCGGAAGCCGCCGCCGAGAACCTGTTGAAGGAAATGTCCGCCGGGGCAGGCGCGCTCACGAATCGCCATCCCATCAACTTCGTCGCGGGCCGTTCGCTTGTCGCCGCGCCGATCCTTTTAAAAACGGTCGCGATTATCGTCGCATTTGTCGGCATCGTCGGTTACTTCGCCTTCTCCGTGCGCAACATTCTGAAACCGCCCAGCGTGACGCTTTACTCCCCACACGACGACCAGGTTTTTCCCACGAGCCGCGTCGTGCTCGAAGGCGTGACGGAACGCGAAGTCGACCTCTCCGTAAACGGCGAGCCGATCTCGATCAACGCCGACGGATCGTTCAAAGACATCCTGAACCTGCCCCCCGGCGTTTCGAACCTGCGCCTCGTGGCAAAGAAAAAACATTCCCACGAGAACCAGATCGTCCTCAAAGTGGTGATCGATACGCCGAAAGAAACCGAAAGCGCGAGTGAGACTCCGGACACACCCTAAAGTTATCAACAGGCGGACAGTTGCACTGTTCGCCTTTTGTTCATCTACAATGTTGACATCGCGTTTCTGGATGTGAAAGGACGCAACGCGTAAGATGTCTAAGAATTCAATTCCTTAAGCGCACGTATGCCGAAGGCCCCTGTACAAGACGAACGGTTCAAAGCGACGGAAGAAGCGATCAATCAGATCCGCAGCAAGTTCGGCGACGGGTCGATCATGCGGCTCGGCGAAGCCAAGAAGATGCAGGTCGACGCCATCCCGACGGGATGCCTGTCGCTCGACTTAGCACTCGGCATCGGCGGCGTGCCGCGCGGCCGCGTCATCGAGATCTACGGTCCCGAATCTTCGGGCAAAACGACGCTTGCCCAGCATGTCATCGCCGAGGTCCAGAAAATGGGCGGTCTCGCCGCCTTCGTCGACGCTGAACACGCGCTCGACCCGGCGTATGCCGAAAAGATCGGCGTGAAGATCAACGACATGCTGATCTCGCAACCGGACACCGGCGAACAGGCGCTCGATATCGTTG
>CAYFZV010000112.1:0-2850 GCA_964347735.1 uncultured Gammaproteobacteria bacterium | reverse complement strand
CCACTTTCACAATCTACGCCAAGCTATTATCAGGACGGCCTCCGGATGATCTCGTTTTGCCCTCTGTGCGAAACGAACTACAATCCGATGGAGGCACGGGTCTTAGGCGAAAAAGAGGACGGACATCTCCTGCACATCCGCTGTAAGAAGTGCTGGAACTCCATCCTGGCCTTGGTGCTCGTCTCGAACGCCGGCGTCTCTTCGGTCGGTCTCATCACCGACCTGACCTTCGACGACGTACGGAAGTTCTCCGGCCGCGACACAAGCGTCACGACCGACGACGTCATCAACGTGCACCAACTACTCGCGCAGGACGGCCAAGGGTCGTTCGACTTCATCGACGCGGTGCTGGAATACATGTAATCGATCCGTACGGGCCGTCCCTTGACAGGGGCGGCTTTTGCATTTATCATCCCACCATAATTCTTATTGCTTAGTAGCCCTATGGCGATGGATGCAATCAAGCTGCCTCTCACCAAACGCGACGTGACGGTGAAGGCGAAGAAGCTGCGCGCGCAGGGTCTCGTTCCCGTGGTCCTTTACGGACACGGCGTCGAGAGCCGCCACCTGGCTGTCCCGTACAACGTGTTCACGAAGGCCTTCAAGGCCGCCGGCGAATCGACCTTGCTCGACCTCGAACTCGAGGGCGACGGCACGGTCAAAGCGCTGGTCAAAGACTGGCAGGTCGACCCGCTTTCGAACCGCTACATCCACGTCGACTTCTACCAGGTCAACCTGAAGGAGAAGCTGAAGGTGGAAATCGCGCTCAACTTCGTCGGCGAATCGCCGGCGGTGAAGGAGCAGGGCGGTTCGCTCGTGAAGAGCATGAACAGCCTGCGCGTCGAATGTCTGCCGACCGACCTGGTCCACGCAATCGACATCGACGTCTCGATCCTGAAGACGTTCGGCATGATGATCCACGTGAGCGAGCTCCAGCTCCCTCCGGGCATCGAAGTCCTCGAGGACGCGAATGCCGTGGTCGTCCTGGTCGAAGCGCCGATGACCGAAGATCAGCTGAAGGCACTCGAGAACGCCGCGCCGATCGACGTCGCCGCCGTGAAGACCGAAGCCGAAGTGAAGGCCGCCGAGGAAGCCGCCAAGGCCGCCGAGACTGCCGCCGCTGCGGAATAATCCGCAACGAAAAACATCCCGATCCGTCGGGATGTTTTTTTATGCCGCGCGTGCGAGCAGTACACGCGCGTCGCCGTGCAGATCTTTCAGGATTTCGATCCGCGCATCGGGTATCGTATTTCGTACAAGTCGCGAGAGCTCTTCAAATTGTCCGGGTTCGGCTTCGAGCGCGAGCAAGGCCGGAAGACGTTTCCAGCGAACAAGATTTTTGAACAGCGCGCGATAGTGGTCGAGGCCATCCTTTCCAGAGACGAGCGCGAGTTTCGGTTCATGGGCGCGCACCTCCGGCTGAGCGGCTTGCCATGTCGCGAGCGGCAGATACGGAAGGTTGGCGACGAGGATGATGTTTCTTTTGTCATCCCGAGTGAAGTCGAGGGATCTGTTTTTCAGGATGTCGATTTTTTTGAACGAGATCCTGCGTGTCAGTTTCATGCGGCGCGCATTCTGCTTTGCGACCGACAGCGCTTTGGCAGAGATGTCGCACAGAATCGCTCTCGTCTTTGGAAGTTCGGCGGCCAAGGTCAGGCCAATCGCGCCCGAGCCGGTGCCGACATCTAAAATCGTCGCGGTCTCCGCCGCGGCACCCGTCACGCCCCCTCTCATACCAACGGGTATTCGAGGAGGCATGCCGGATGCCGCTACAGCACTCAAGACTGCCTCGATGAGCAGTTCGGTTTCGGGGCGGGGGATCAGGACGTCTTTCGTTACATTGAACACTCTCCCATAAAATCCTTTCTCGCCGACGATTTGAGCGAACGGTACGTGCCGCGTGCGTTTCGAGATCAGCGCCGCGTACGTCTTGGCGCGTTCTTTTGAGACGAGCGCGTCCGCGTGCGCGAGCATCCAGGCGAGATCGCGCTTGAGCAGGTGCGCCAAAAGCGACTCTGCTTCGAGGCGGGGTTCCGGAATGCGGGCGCTCTTCAAGCGGCTCGTGGCGACAATGATGAGATCGCGGATGGTCATGCGCGCACTCTACGATAAAAAGAAAAGCTCCGCGAGAGGTGCGGAGCTTTGGAGAAAGGTTGGAGGCGGAGCCCACCGGACATCGCGGCAAGCCGATGTAGCGGGTAAAGAGCCCTCGCCCCCATAAAAGCGGCCCAGGACCGGTTCGCGATCAAGAAAGCGGTGTCGCGTGCGATGAGGGGAGGTGCGTGCGGCGACTCGACGCTTTCCGTTCGACGGATTTCCGGTCCCGGACCATAAAGGTTCGTATGAGGAGCGTACCCGAAAACGCCCGCGGTGTCAATTGTGGAAGGCGCGGCGGGCGGCTTCGAGTTCTTCCGGCGTGCCGACGGGCAGCCAGAAGCGCGATTCGATCAGCCGTACAGGATGCGTTTCCAGATGCTTCGCGAGCGTCTGCGGCAATCCGAATTCTCCGTTCGGCAGCGCCGCCGGAGCGAGATTGAAAAACCCGGCATTCAGGATGCAGGCTCCGACATAGACTTCGTGCGCCGTGAGCCCGACCACCTCCTTGTTGGGCACGATGCGTTTCAAAAATCCGTTTTCGCTTTCAAGATGGCTGTAGGGATTCGGCGCCGGTACGCGATGCGCGAGCATGGCGAACGGTTCGGCGGCGATCAAGCGCTCCAGATCTTCGGGATCGTAGAGATCGTCGCCGTTCAATGCAATGAATGCTTCGTCGTTCAAAAAAGACTTGGCGCGCAGAAGGGCGTCATACGTGCCGTGCAGTTCCGGCTGTTCGACGAAACGGACGGAGCG
>CAYFZV010000111.1:0-2888 GCA_964347735.1 uncultured Gammaproteobacteria bacterium | reverse complement strand
CAAATATTTCGGCCGCCTGGCGGCGGCCGCGGCAATGCCGAATTTGATCGAGGTGCAGAAAAGCTCTTACGAGCAGTTCCTGCAGCGCGACGTTCCGCCCGCGCAGCACACCGATACCGGCCTGCAGGCCGTTTTCAAATCCGTCTTTCCAATCAGGGACTTCTCGGAGAGGGGCACCCTCGAGTTCGTCAAGTACGAGTTCGAAGAGCCGAAGTACGACGTCGAGGAATGCCAACAACGCGGCATGACTTACGCCGCGCCGCTCAAGGTAACCTTGCGCTTGGTGGTCTGGGATGTGGACGAGGAGACCAAGTCCCGCTCGATCCGCGACATCAAGGAACAGGACGTGTACATGGGCGACATGCCCCTGATGACGTCCAACGGCACATTTATCATCAACGGCACCGAGCGCGTCATCGTTTCCCAGATGCATCGCAGCCCTGGCGTGTTTTTCGATCACGACAAGGGAAAGACCCATTCTTCGGGCAAGTATTTGTTCGCGGCTCGGGTAATTCCATATCGCGGATCCTGGCTCGACTTTGAATTCGACGCGAAAGACCTCGTGTACGTCCGCATCGATCGTCGGCGCAAGTTGCCTGTGTCGACGCTGCTGATGGCGCTGGACGACGACAAGACCGCGAAGCTGCGCATCAAACGCCAAGTCGAAGGCCATGGACTGGATCCGCAAGAAGCCCGCGGCATGTCCGCCGACGATATTCTTAACTATTTCTACCAGCGCGTGGTCTTCACCCGTAGCAAGAAGGGCTGGCTGACGCCGTTTTCGCCCGAGCGGATGAAGAACGTGAAGCTGGTCCGTGACATGATCAACGCGAAGACCGGGCGAGTGGCGGCCGAAGCCGGCGCCAAGCTGACCCCGCGTCTTCTGCGCCAACTCGAGGAAAAGGGTCTCGATGAGATCATCGTCCCCGACGAGGAATTGATCGGTCGCTATATTGCCGGCGACATCGTCAACGCCAAGACCGGAGAAATCTACGCCGAGGCCGGCGATGAAATCACCGTCGAGGCGATGGAAACGCTCACGGAAATGGGAATCGACGAAATCGCGACGTTGTCCATCGACCACGTCAACGTCGGCCCCTATATCCGCAACACCCTGAAGGTCGACAAGAATTCGTCCCGCGAGGAAGCGCTGATCGACATTTACCGCGTCATGCGCCCCGGCGAACCGCCGACGCTGGACACGGCCGAGGCCCTGTTTCAGGGGCTGTTCTTCGATTCCGAGCGTTACGACCTTTCCGCCGTCGGCCGGGTGAAGCTGAACGCCCGTCTGAGTTTCCAGACCGATGACACGGTCCGGGTTCTGCGCCGCGAAGACGTTCTTGCCGTGGTCAAGACCCTGGTTGAATTGAAGGACGGACGAGGAGAAATCGACGATATCGACCACCTGGGCAACCGTCGTGTCCGTTCGGTCGGCGAACTGATGGAAAACCAGTACCGCATCGGCCTGTTGCGAATGGAACGCGCGATCCGCGAGCGCATGAGCTCGGTGGATATCGATACCGTCATGCCGCACGACTTGATCAACGCCAAGCCGGCGGCTGCCGCGGTGCGCGAATTCTTCGGTTCATCGCAACTCAGCCAGTTCATGGATCAAACCAACCCCCTTTCGGAAGTGACGCACAAGCGTCGCTTGTCCGCGTTGGGGCCTGGTGGCTTGACCCGCGAACGCGCCGGCTTCGAAGTGCGCGACGTTCACCCGACCCATTACGGCCGAATCTGTCCGATTGAAACGCCGGAAGGTCCGAATATCGGCTTGATCAACTCGCTGGCTACCTACGCGCGGGTCAACAAGTACGGATTCATCGAGACGCCGTATCGCCGCGTGGACAAGGGCCGCGTCACCGATGAGGTGCTGTATCTTTCGGCGATGGAGGAGGGGCGCTATACCATCGCCCAGGCCAACGCGGAAATCGACGAGCGCGGCCGCTTCACCCATGAACTGGTCAGCTGTCGCAAGGGCGGCGACTTCGTCATGGCCCGGCCCGAAGACATCAACTACATGGACGTTTCGCCCAAGCAGTTGGTCTCGGTCGCCACCGCCCTGATTCCGTTCTTGGAAAACGACGACGCCAACCGCGCACTGATGGGCTCGAACATGCAGCGTCAGGCCGTGCCGCTGCTTCAGTCGGAAGCTCCGCTGGTCGGTACCGGCATGGAAGCCACGGTTGCCCGCGATTCGGGCGCGACCATTGTTGCCCGCCGTTCCGGTATGGTCGATCAGATCGATGCCACCCGCATTGTCGTGCGCGCCACCGGCGAAACCTCGACGTCGGCGCCGGGTGTGGACATCTATAATCTGCTCAAGTACCAGCGCTCGAACCAGAGCACCTGCTTGCACCAAAAGCCGCTGGTCAAGGTCGGCGACAAGGTCGAGGCCGGCGACACCATCGCCGACGGGCCTTCGACCGAGCTCGGCGATCTCGCCCTGGGGCGCAACGTGCTGGTCGCGTTCATGCCCTGGAATGGTTACAACTTCGAAGACTCGATCCTGATTTCCGAGCGTATCGTCCGCGATGACGTCTTCACCTCGATCCACATCGAGGAATTCGAGGTCATGGCGCGCGACACCAAGCTCGGCCAGGAAGACATCACTCGGGACATTCCGAACGTCGGCGAGGAAGCCCTCAAAAACCTCGACGAAGCCGGTATCGTCTACATCGGCGCGGAGATGAAGCCGGGCGATATTCTGGTGGGCAAGGTCACGCCGAAGGGCGAAAGCCCGATGACTCCGGAAGAAAAGCTTCTGCGCGCCATCTTTGGCGAGAAGGCCTCGGATGTTCGCGATACATCGCTTCGCGTGCCGCCGGGCGTGTCGGGAACCGTGGTCGAAGTTCGCGTCTTTTCCCGCCGCGGCGTGGAAAAGGACG
>CAYFZV010000110.1:1704-2922 GCA_964347735.1 uncultured Gammaproteobacteria bacterium | reverse complement strand
GGTTGACGCGGCCAAGTTCGTCAATCTTGATGACGACGACCGGAATGATGTCGCCGACCTTCACGACGTCCGTGACTTTGTCGACGCGCTGGGGCGCGAGCTCGGAGATGTGCACCATGCCTTCCTGACCAGGCAAGACTTCGACGAACGCTCCGAAGTCGAGGATGCGCGTGACCTTGCCGTTCGGGAAGAATTCGTTGACCTTGAGTTCGCGCGTGAGATCTTCGACGCGCTTCCTCGCGGCTTCGAGGCCTTCGAGATTGGCCGACGTGATCGTGACCGTGCCGTCGTTCTCGACTTCGATCTGCACGCCGGTTTTTTCGATGATGTCGTTGATGACTTTTCCACCCGGACCGATGACGTTGCGGATGAGTTCCGGATTGATCTTGATGATGATGATGCGCGGCGCGTACGGGGAAAGTTCCGGGCGCGGCGCGGCGATGGCCGTCGCCATCACGTCGAGGATCTTGATGCGCGCGGACTTCGCCATCGCGAGCGTCTCTTCGACGATCTTCCAGGTGAGACCCTTCGTCTTGGTGTCCATCTGGATCGAGGTGATGCCGTCGCGCGTGCCGCCGATCTTGAAGTCCATGCCGCCGGCGCCGTCTTCCAAGTCCTGGAGGTCGGTGATGATCTTGTATCGGTTGATGTCGTTCGGATCGGTGGCGATGCCCATGGCGATGCCCGCGACCGGTTTCTTGATCGGCACGCCTGCGTCCATGAGTGCGAGTGTCGAACCGCAGATCGAACCTTGCGACGAAGAACCGTTCGAACCCATCGTCTCGGAGACGATGCGGATCGTGTACGGGAATTCTTCTTTCGAAGGCAGGACGGGGACGAGCGCGCGCTCGGCCAAACCGCCGTGACCGATCTCGCGGCGACCGCCACCGAAGAAGCGACCGGTTTCGCCGACGGAGTAATGCGGGAAGTTGTAGTGATGGAAGTAGCGGCGCTTCTCGGCGAATTCCATGCTGTCGATCAGCTGGACGTCGGAAGGCGCGCCGAGCGTCACGGCCGAGAGAATCTGCGTTTCACCGCGTGAAAACAGGCCGGAACCGTGCACGCGGGGGAGCAGGGCGACTTCGGCGGAGAGCTCGCGGATTTCGTCGAGCGCGCGGCCGTCGCAGCGGCGGTTTTCGTCGAGGATGATTTGCGAGACGACTTCTTCGACCCATTTCTGCATCGCGTCGATCGCCCATTTGCGCTTGTCCTTGCCGA
>CAYFZV010000110.1:0-1604 GCA_964347735.1 uncultured Gammaproteobacteria bacterium | reverse complement strand
AGATGCTTCGCGCCGAAACGCATCGCGGCCATCATGTCTTCTTCTTTCGCTTCGTTGCTTTCCGCTTCGACCATCGTGGTGTGTGTGGGCGTGCCGACGATGACGAGATCGAGGTCGCCTTTGTCGCGCGCCTCGTACGTCGGGTTGATCACCCATTCGCCGCCGACGCGGCCGACGCGGATACCGCCGACCGGACCGGCCCACGGAATGTCGGACATGCCGAGCGCGATCGACGTGCCGATCATCGCCGGCATGTCGTAGTCGTTTTCTTTATCGAACGCGAGCGTCGTAAAGACGACCTGGATTTCGTTGCGGATCTTCTGTTCGAAGAGCGGGCGGATCGAGCGGTCGATCATGCGGCCGACGATGATGGCGTCATCGGTCGGACGGCCTTCGCGTTTCATGAAGCGCGACGACTTAATCTTACCCGCGGCGTAGAGACGCTCCTCGTTTTCGACGGACAGCGGCAGGAAGTCGATGCCGTCGCGCGAGCCGGCGCTCATCGTGGCGGTTACGAGCACCATGGTGTCGCCGTAGCGCACGACGCACGAGCCGTTGGCCTGCTTGGCGATCTTGCCGATCTCAACCGAGAGCGTTTTGCCGCCCCATTCAAGCGAGAACTGCTTGGTCATAGTTGGCTCTCCGACGTGTCGCGAATCCAGTACTCAGTCCTGCGTCGCCGAGCGGGTCGGTGAAGCGGGACTGCGAACTGTCTCTTCGCGGGATCGGAAAGCGGTTAGTCGTTAGTTCCACCCAGACGGGAGGAGGCAGGCGTCCGTGTTGCGGGCGACCGCCTCCCCGCACCTGCGGGGAAAGCGCCTATTCTTGGTCGTCTTTGAGCATCTGGCTGATATTCGGGTCGACGTCGTCGGCCGTCGGGGCCGATTTCGGACCGCGGGCTTGCCGGCCCGTCGAAGCGTTGTTGGCGCGACCTGTATGGCGCGTCGCGATGAGATAGCGGCCCTGATCGCGGGAGAGATCGACGAAATCGTCAGCGGCTTCGACCAATTTGGAGGACGAGGTCTCGCGGAAGGCCATGACTTCGGTCTGGACCCCCATGTTTTGGAGATATTCGACGAGCGGGATGAAATCGCCGTCGCCAGAAACGAGCACGACCACGTCGAGCTTGGGGGAGAGGCGGATCGCGTCGACGACCATGCCGACGTCCCAGTCCGCTTTCTTGGCGCCGCCCAGGAAGACCTGGACTTCGCGCTCTTTGGTTTCGATGCCGAGTTTCGTGAGGGCATCGAAGAACGATTGTTCTTCCGGCACGCCGGCGCGGACGACATAGGCGATGGCGCGGACGAGCGCGCGGTCGGCGACGGCAGTTTCGACGATGTTGCCGAAGTTCACGCGGCAGTTGTAAAGATTCTTCGCCGAGTAGTACATGTTCTGCACATCGATGAACACGCCGACACGCTGACTTTTTTGCTTAATAACGGCCATACGAAATGAAAAATGAAATGGTGTTTGAAAATCCGGACAAAAATCGGAAGCGCGTGGAACGGCCAAAGCCGCGCCACGCGCTTGTCGTTTATACTTTGAGCTTGTCGGTCAGCTTCGCGTACTCCTTCGGCATTTCGCGCTGGAGGTAGCGGAGGAGC
>CAYFZV010000109.1:0-2926 GCA_964347735.1 uncultured Gammaproteobacteria bacterium | reverse complement strand
AGGCGGGGGAGGCGGCTTTGGCGGCGGTGCGGGCGGAGCGTTCCGTCCGACGGCCATTCAGCCGAAAGGCTCGCTTGCGAAATACGACGTCGTGGCGGCGGTCACGTTCAGCGCCGCACCGACCGACGACGCCACGAACATCAAGGCCAATATCCTGCTCGAGAAAGTCGAGGGCAGTACGCGCACGAACGTCGACTACGAACCGGTTGTCGAGAACAACACGATCCGATTGCGTCCGCTGACTCCGTGCCCGGCGCCGAACGATACGCGCCGTTGCCTCGAGCAAAACACGAATTATCAGATCACCGTTCGCGCGGGTTTGAAAAACGCGTCGACCACGGATCCACGCGCCGTCAGCTGTGGCCTCGGCGCAACCTGCTCGCAGAGCTTCAAGACGGGCGACGCGGTCATGACGGAGCCGCCGACGATCACGATTTCGAGTCCTGTCGACGGTCAATCCGTGCCGGCGGGCGATCTCGTGCCGATCCAATCCATTTCCACCGACCAGAACGGCATCGCCAGCGTGGACTATTCCGCCGACGGCGCATTTTTCACGGCGGATGGCAACGCGCAACAGATCGCGCCATCCACGTTTGCGAGCCAAGTCGTTTGGGATACGACGGCGATCACGCCGGTCAAAGGAGTTTCGCTCGTGGCGCGCGCGGTCAACATCGACGGCGACGAAGCGAGTTCGAACGCGGTGCGCGTTATGGTGCGCCCGCAATTCTGTTTCAACAACATCAAGGATGGGGATGAAGCCGCCATTGATTGCGGTGGCTCGTGCGGCGCCTGCACCGGCGGCTCCTGCACGCAGAACGGCCAATGCGCTTCCGGCCTCTGCCAGAACGGCATTTGCGTCGAAAATCCTCAAATCACCGACGTGCAATTGCGCGACGGCAAGCCCGGCAACCTCGTGACGGTCACGGGACTGCACTTCGGTTCTTCGGTCGGCAAAGTGACATTCCTCGGCACAGCCGCGTCCGGAGATGAAAAAGATGCAGCACTCGCTTCCTGTTCTGGCGCCTGGGGTGATTCCCGCGTCGTGATCGTGGTTCCGGAAGGCGCCGTGACCGGCCCGATCCAGATCACGGCCGCCGGTGGAAAGAATGACGCGACGAATGACGCATTCGGACCGATCATTGTTGATTTCCAGATCAATGACGTCGCTCGCCCCGGCATCTGTTCAGTGAATCCCGTGTCCGTGAAAACCGGCAACACGGTGATGGTGGGCGGCGTCGCGTTCGGCGCGGCACAGGCCGACTCGCGCGTACAACTCGCACTGGCCGGTTCCGACTGCTCGCAGATCCAGGATTGGTCGACCGCCGCCGAAGCCGCGCAGGTTTCTCCGTGGACCGACACGTCCATTCAACCAACGATCCCGAACGTCCAGACGGACTTCGACGGATCGAATTTCCTGATGCGTGTCGTGGTCGGTGGCCAGTCCTCCAACACGGCCTGTCTTCGTATCGAACCGCCGGAAGCGGGCACGGAGCCGCGCATCGCGTTCGTGACGCCTGTCGACGGATCGGTCGGCACGTACATGACGGTCTTCGGTACGAATTTCGGTTCCGGCGGCACCGTGCGTTTCAAAAACGCCGCGGGTGAAGCCGTCGGCGACATTAGTTTCCCGGCACAATGCGCGGCGGGGTATTGGACGGGTTCGAGCGTGACGGTCAAAGTGCCGCCGCAGTTCACGACGCCCGCCAACACCGCGGTGCAACTCGGGCAATACAACGTCACGGTTGTGCGTTCCGACGGCCGGACGTCGAACGCAAGCAGCTTCACCATCAACACCGACCCGGTACCGCCGGGCATTTGCCGTATCGATCCCGACAACGGCCCCGTCGGCATGTCTGTCACGTTGTATGGCGACGGCTTCGGCAACATCAGCGCTTCGGATCTGCCGGCCTACGTTTCGCTGCATCCGGATTCCGTGCGTTTCAACGATAATAAAAACGCCGCTTCAATCGGCCAATGGCAATCGAGTTCGATCGCTGCGTCCGTTCCGACAGGAGCGGTGACGGGACCCGTGATCGTGCGGACGTTCTCCGGTGCGACTCCGAATGATTCGAACGGCGTGAATTTCCAAGTACGTGACTGCCGTGAAAACGGCGGCGACGCTTCGTGCGGCAGCGGCCGTACGTGCTGCGAAGACGGCGCGTGCCGTGCGTCGTGCGGCGCGTCCGCGGCGGCTGGCGGTTTCGCCTGGCAATACTCAACAGGTCCGATCCCGGTCTTCCCGATCGTGATTGAAAACGCGACCTGCCAGGTCTCGCCGCCTTCGGCGATGCCGAGCCCCAACCCGTTCAAGGGTGCGACGGACATTTGCACCGACATGGGTGCCATGGCGGTCCGCTTCAGTCTGCCGATGGATCCGGCCACGATGACCGCGGCGAATATCCTGTTCGAAGCGTGCGGTACGGGCGCTTCGATTTCAACGACATGCACCGCGGTGGCCGGTACGGGCGCGCCTTCGGTCTTGGACTATGACATTGACGGACGCTCGCAGCTTGTTTTGCCGGTTAGCGGGCTCCAGGCGAACACGTGGTATCGCATGACCGTGCGTGACCAGGTCAAGAGCCTCGGAACGGCCGAACGCGCCGCGCAGGTACTCGACGGCAACTTCGACGGCAAGGCCGGGGGCGCGTATGTCACATCCTTCAAGACAGGCACGGGTCCGTGCACGCTGTCGGGCGTCGACGTCCAGCCGACGGACGCGTTGATTTCCGCTTCCGATGAAACGAAAAATTACCAGGCCTTCCCGCTTTCGAGCCGCTGCGTGATCCTGTCGTGCTTCGGCCGTTCCGTCAGTTGGAACTCAACCGATGCGGGCAAGGCGACAATCGCGTCGCTTGGCGGTTCGCGCCAATGCGAGGCGATCGCGACGCCGGTGTCCGAAACCGATCCGGGTCCGCCGATCCAGATC
>CAYFZV010000108.1:0-3010 GCA_964347735.1 uncultured Gammaproteobacteria bacterium | reverse complement strand
CGCCTGGTTGAAGAAGCCGGCGTGCGTTTTCTCGTGCTTGATGCGCCGAAGCTGCGGAGATATTTGGATGTCCGCACGCTGCTCCTGCCGTTCGCGTTTCTCAAGGCGTTTTGGCACGCCGACCGCCTGCTCGCGCGCGAAAAACCGGATGCGGTTGTCGGCGCGGGCGGCTACGTGCAGGTGCCGATCGGTCTCGCTGCGAAACTTCGCGGTGTGAAAATCGTCATTCATCAGCAGGATGTCGTGCCGACGCTTAGCAACACGCTGCTCGCTTCGCTGGCCGACGCGATTACGACGACCTTCGACGTGTCGTTGAAAGATTTTCCGAAAAAGAAAACGACGGTCATTGGTAATCCAGTGCGGCGTCTCGTCGAGGAAGGGGACCGCGCGACGGGTTTGAAAAAACTGGACCTTTCGGGCGAGCGTCCGCTCATCCTTGCGCTCGGCGGCGGCACCGGTTCGCTGTTTCTCAATGGGAAGATCGCCGAAGCACTGCCGTTCCTCACGGGGTTCGCCGACGTTGCGCACCTGACGGGGTACGGAAAAGCGGCTCCGTTGCCGCCGCTCGAGCATTCGGAACGCTACCGTCGCGTCGAATTCATCGGTGCGGACATCGCGCACGTGCTCGCTGCCGCAGATCTCGTGGTGTGCCGTGCCGGACTCGGCACGCTGACGGAACTGGCCGCGCTCTCCAAGCCGGTCATTCTCGTGCCGATTGCGGATTCGCATCAGGAAAAAAATGCGGAGCTGGTCGTCGAACGCGGCGGCGCGAAAATGTTCCGCGAGCGCGAACTCGCGCCCGAGCCCCTGGCGAACGCGCTGCGTGACCTCCTCAAAAAATCGGAAGACGCGCGACGGCTCGGATCGACGTTGCATACCCTCTTCCGTCCGGATGCCCGGGCCGCTCTGGCCGAAAAAATCCTTTCTTTGATATCATAACCGCCTATGAAATTCCCACGCACTCTCTTTATCGCTTCGGCGGTTCTCCTGATCGGAGCCGGCTGCCAATCATCGACGCCTGCTCCAACCGCTTCGCCGCGCGCCTCCGACGCCGCACCGCTGACCGTTCCGACCGCGTCCGCACAACCCACTCAAAATCCGACACCTAAACCCACAGCTATGGAAAAATCTTGGAGCTTCCCCGGCGCCCTGCCGGAAAATCAGATCGCGAACCGCCAGATCCGCATGCAGACCACGAAGGGCGAAATTATTTTCGAACTTTTCGACGAGGAGGCCCCGAAGACCGTCTCGAACTTCGTCTATCTGACGAAAGGCGGCTTTTACGACGGGTTGACCTTCCACCGCGTCGTCCCGGGTTTCGTTATTCAAGGCGGCGATCCGAGCGGCGACGGCACGGGCGGTCCCGGCTATCGTTTCGAGGACGAACCGGTCAAGCGTTCGTACGACCGCGGCATTGTCGCGATGGCCAACGCCGGTCCGGACACCAACGGCAGCCAGTTCTTCATCATGCTGGCCGACAACCCACTCCCGCCGAGCTACACCGTCTTCGGCAAAGTCACGAAGGGTATCGAAGTGGTCGACCAAATCAAGATCGGCGACGTGATGTCGAGCGTCATCGTCGAAGCCCAGGCGAAATAAAAAACTGCCGCTGTCAGAGCGACAGCAGCAGGATGGCGGCACCGACCGTCATGATGATCGTCCCGAGAAGCCGCGCGCGCACGTGCGGCTTTTTGAATATGAGCCAGTCCCAGGCGACGCTTAGCGGCGCCGAGAAACGTCGGAGCGCGATCACATAGGTCGCAGGAGCGACGGCGAGCGCGGTCATCTGGCAGACCGAGGCGGCGGCTGCCAAGAGGCCGAGGCCGCCGAGACGCCATGCGCCGCGGACGGGCACGGCCGATTTCGATGCTTGGCGGAAGAGTACGGGCGTGAGCAAGAGAGCGATGCCGCCGTGCAAGATGACGGAGTACCACAGTGGGTCGCAGACGCTGACGGCCATTTTGTCGCACGGAGCGGTGACCGCCCAGATGACGACGACGATCAGCATGAGTCGTGGGCCTTGCGCGCGCCACATCGCTTTGAACGGCCCGAGCCATCCGTGCGTGCGCAGGACCGACGTATCTTGCATGTAGAGACCGAACGCGATCACGGCGACACCGAGCATGCCGGTGACCGGCACGAAATGTCCCGTCATGATCGGCTCGCTCACGAGCAAGAAGACGGGGGAAAGCGCCGTGATCGGCATGATGAGCGAAAGATCGCTGCGGAGCGCGCGCACATAGAGCAGTGCCGTCGCGGTGTTCAGCGTGATGCTGACAACGGCCGGTATCCAGAACCGCGCGGACATCGGAATTTCGGGCCAGGCGCCGCGCCAGCAGAGAGCGAAGACGGTGACGACGAGCGCGGTCGTGATCCGCGTCCACCAGGCGATCATTTCCGTCGACCAGCGCGTGCCGATTGAATGCGAAGCGGCGTTCAGCAGCGACTCGAACGCCGCGCTGCCGGCACCTTGAGCGACCCACATGCGGACCTCCTTGTCGTGTGCCCGCACCCTAGCTGAAAAAAGTCGTTCATGTAAAGTAATGGCGTATGGCGCGCACACATGAACATCTCACGGCCGAAGCGTTCTACAAGCATGCGAAATGCCCCAATTGGCTGTATTGGGATTTGTTCGGCGATCCCGAGAAAAAAGGGGAGGTCCCCGCGATGCTAGAGCGGTTGCGCGAAGACGGAGTCTTGCACGAAAAAAAGGTGGTCGAAACGCTCGGTGCTTTCGAAGAAGTTCCAAGCAAAGGCGATCCCGACGCGCTCTTCGCACTGACGCTCTCGTTGATGCAAAAAGGCGTCGGGCAGATCTACCAGGGCATGCTCAAGGACGGGGAATGGGTCGGGCGGCCCGACCTCCTGATCCGCGTACCGGGCGCGTCGCATTTCGGCGAGTGGATGTACGAAGCGGTCGACATCAAGTCTTCGCGCCAGTTGAACGAGACGCATCAGATGCAACTGACGTTCTACGCGCTGCTGCTCAAGAAAATCCAGGGCGTAAAAC
>CAYFZV010000107.1:0-3055 GCA_964347735.1 uncultured Gammaproteobacteria bacterium | reverse complement strand
GCGCTCGTCATCCGCGTCATCTATGTGACGTGTTTTCAGCAACTCAAGATCGACGGCGGCGACGGCGTGATCTATCTGGGGTTGTCCGACCTGGTGCGCGGTTTGCGCGATCATGTTCCGCTCGCGCCGACGTTTTATCCGATCGTCTATCCGTACCTGCTGGCGGGCATCCGCATCGTGTTCGGGGAGAATCTCGTATGGGTTCGTCTCGCTCAAGCGGTGTTTTCAGCGGCGACCGTACTGGTCATGATGTTGATGGCGCGGAGATGGATCAATCGGGAAGCGGGCCTGGCCGTCGGACTGCTCGGCGCGCTCTATACGCCGATGGTCCTGGAAAGCGGAACGATCTACACAGAGACGGTCTATACGTTTTTCCTGACCGCTTCGGTCGGCGCGGCCGTGCTTGCCATGGAAAGCCGACGTTGGCGCCACGCGCTCTTCGCCGGCGTCGTCTTCGTGTGCGCGGGCCTGACGCGCGAACTCGCATTTTATCAGGCCGTACTCTTTGGTATTTGGGGCGCTGTGACGCGCCATTCGCGGAAGATCGCCGTCCTCATCGTGGTGCCGACCGTGCTTGCGCTGGGTGGCATGGCGATCAGGAACGCCGGGATCGCGGAGCGGCTGTCGCTCCCGTCCCAGCCGCTCGTCTCCAAACAGTATGAGGTTGCGTTGAAAGAGCCGACGCTCTTGCGGCACTTGTTCGCGCCGGACCGTTGGTATCTGTATCTTGAAGGTACCTATCTGTATTTCCGCCTGCCGTTCCGTTTGAACAATCTCGGATCGGGCGAGCCGATCGACGGCAAGCTGAATCCGGCAGGCGACGTGGTCTATCATTTCAACCCGCGCGAACTGATAGCGCGGCAGCCGTTGCCGCAAGTCTTCACCAAAATCGTGCTCGCCTCGTTTCACGGGTTGCTCTTGGCGCTCGCGACCTACGGCCTCTGGCGCGGCGATCTGAAGAAAGAAGCGAAGATCGGATTCATGATCGTGATTCTCTTCGGATTCGCGTCGATCATGTTCAACGGCGTGCACCGCATCCAGGGCTTCGAAGGTATGGAACCGCTCGCGCGGTACCGCTTCCCGACGGAACCGCTCTTCATCATTCTGGCCGTCGCGGGCGCACAGGCGCTCCGTTCCCGCCGAAAACGCTGATATGGACTCAACCGAAATCAAGCAGTTCTACGAAACGTACGGCGACAAGATCGTCGACAAACGTTTGAATTCTCCGTACCCGTTGCGACGTCACGCGCACCGCATGGGGTACGAATCGATCGCCAAGTTCGTGAAGGCGGGGGAGACGGTCCTGGATGCCGGCTGCGGCGAAGGCGTGCTCTCGTGGTACTTGGCCGAGCGCGGCGCGAAGGTGACGGCGATCGACATTTCAAGGCCTAACGTTGAAGAAGCGCAAAAATTTTTGGAAAAGAAAGGCGTGCTCGATCGCGTGACGGTGATGCAAGGTGACGCGGAGCAGTTGCCTTTTCCCGACGAGAGTTTCGATTGGGTGATTTCTTCGCACGTGCTTGAGCATCTGCCAGATTTCGACAAAGGACTTTCGGAGATCCGACGCGTTACAAAAAAACGCGCGATCGTCGCGCTGCCGACATGTCTCAATCTGGCCGGAGCCTCGCAGCTCGGCGGCGCGGATTTCTGGCGCCTTTCGAAGCGCGCGCTGATCGCGCTCCCGTGGGGACTCCTGCGCATCCTTTTGAATCTCGGTCGTGAAGGCGTGCAGGAAGGCTACGCCGGCGTGGGAGAGCTGCCGCACATCTGGCGGTATCCGTGGGTCATGCGCCGGCGTTTGGAACAAGGTGGTTTCAAGATCATGCGTTTCGAGGCGGCCTCGATCATGCTTCCGTATTTCAATTTCCTGCTGCCCCTCGTGAAGCTGCTCGACCGCGTCAAGTCTTGGCCCATCCTCCGTAACTTCGGTTACGGCTCCATTGCTGTCCTGGAAAAATAAATAGACGGGTCCTGTCACCTCTCGGCGCTCCCCCTCATGCTCGCTTGCGCTGCGCGTGAGGGAGACCGCCTGCGGTGCCACCCGTCTATTTATTTTAACGCCCCTTCCTTTTCAGCACGCTGTAGAACGTCTTAAGGACGATCGTAGCATCGAGAATCAGGGAACGATATTTCAAATAATAGAGATCGTGCCGCAGTTTGAGCATATGGTCTTCGAAGGTAGAGGCGTACGGCGCCGAGACTTGGGCCCAGCCGGTCAGGCCGGGACGGATGAGGTGACGCACAGGGAAGAGCGGAATCGTTTTTGAAAGCTCGTCTTCGATTTCCGGACGTTCCGGACGCGGACCGACGAAACTCATTTCGCCGCGGAAGATATTCCAGAGTTGCGGCAGTTCGTCGAGACGCGTGATCCGCAGGAAGCGGCCGATGCGTGTCACGCGCGGATCGTTTTCCTGCGCGAAGACGGCGCCGTGCGTTTCGGCGTCGACGCGCATGGTGCGGAATTTCACGATCGAGAACGACTGCCCGCCTTTGCCGACGCGTTTTTGCGCGAAGATGACCGGGCCATGGTCGTCGAGCCAGATGGCCAAGGCGATCAGCGGCGTAAGCGCGAGCGTCGGCAAGGCGAAGATCGCCGCCAGGAAGACGTCGCAAATCCTTTTCACCTGTTCATAGACTCCGGTTTCCTGCCCGGCCAGGTTGTCGATGATCCAGCGTTCGTCGAGCGCGGATTCCGGTACGGAATGGCGGATTTTTTCGTAGAACGTCGGCAGGTCGATAATTTCGGTGCCTTGGAAAAATTTGCGGTACAAACGCGCGGTCACGTCGGCCTTGCTTTGCAAGTGACGCGAAACGACGATCAAATCGCACCAGTCCGGCAGCGACGCCGAAGTCATTTCGTCGAACAGTCCGACGCTGGTGTAGCCGAGCTGCGGATTGATGGCGAGCACGTCGGCCAGCGTTTTAGCCTCGCCGTCGCCTCCGACGAACAGGACGCGCAAGCGGAACCGGGCGAGCGAAAAAAAGTGCATCGTCACCAGGCGCCAGCCGGCGAACAGCACGGCATAGCCGGCGATCGCGATCACGAGGTTCGTTT
>CAYFZV010000106.1:0-3071 GCA_964347735.1 uncultured Gammaproteobacteria bacterium | reverse complement strand
CCTTCGACGAAACCGAGGACGCCCCCCAGGATCGCGTTGAATGTTTTCATGAACGGAATCACCGAAACGATCTTGAACAGTTTCTCGATGATCCAAAAGACGATGCCAATCAGGCGGTTCACGATGATCATGATCACGAGGAACATGATCGTGCGCGCCAAGTTGGTGTTACCGAAGAAGACGCCGGAGGCCGCCGTACCCCAGGCGTCGTAGTAGCGTCCGGCCACGAGCACCGACAGCACCATGCCCACGACCGCGCCGAGCGCGTGCACGAATCCGAACCACAAGCCCGCCAGGACGAAGGCGAAGACCGAGAGAATCAGGATCAAGTCGAGAATGGTCATGGCTTGCTGCCTTTAGCTTTGTCCTTGTTGTGCTTCTCCTGCGCCTTCTTCCAATTTTTGTAGATCGATTCTTCCATGGCCGAACCGAGGTCGCCGACATCGAAGCCGCTTTCGCCCAGAATCTTCATTAATTTTTCGGCCTTGTTGATCTTCTTGTAGGTGTCAGCATGTCCGAGCTCGTCCATTTTCACGACGACACTTTTCATCACTTCGGGATCCAGCCAATTCGTTTTGCGGGCTTCGGGCGTTGTTGCCGGAGTCGATTCGACACCGGGCGGCGGGCCGACTTTGTCGGTTTCCGCCTTCTGCGCTTGTGCGTCGGCGACACTCTTCAACAGCTCGGCTTTCTGATCGTCGGTGAGCCGCACGCGCTTTCGATTGGCGATGTCGGGCGGCGGGCCGAATTTACCCGTCACAGCTTCGGCGTCCTCCTGGGCTTTTTTCGCGGCTGCGAGCGCCGTTTCTTGCGTGTCGATGAACGCTTCGGGGATGCTCAAGTTCGCGGGCGGCACGAACGGCTTCAGTTTGGTGATAGGTGATTTTTTCTTGGCGTCCGCAGACTTCGGCGGCGGGGGCAATTTCGGCTCCAGATACCCGATCGTGCCCATGACAATTCCGCCTTTGGAGGCGATATCGTCTTTGACTTTCGCGCGGACCGCTTCGACAGCGTCGTCGGTCATGGCGTCCAGATCTTCAGTCGCGAAATAGCCGCCTTCGGCCAGAAAAGTTCTAAGTTCAGCCGGCGTCTGCGCCGCATCGAGCGCCTCCAGCGCCTGGTGGGCATCTTTCGGCGCCTGATCCCAATCAGTCTCCTCTTCAACGACCACTGCATCAGACGCTTCAATACGCGCGGCTGGCGGGGGCGGCGTGGATTTTTTCTTCTTGATATCAGCCGGTGTCAACAACATCGGCTGTTCCGTGCGGAATTCGTTCAAGCGGCGTTGGACCACATTCAATCTTTTGCCCGCCTTGGAGGTTTCCGGCTCGATGCCGGACTTCAAAGCCTCTGCCCACGCTTTCGAACCCTTCGCGCCTTCGATGGCGACGAGGCTGGAGAGACGGTCGAATTCCTTTGTGAGTTCGGCTTCGTTCATGAGCCGCACGTCCGCATTCGGACCTTCCTCCGCATCCGCTTTCTCCGCACCCGCAAGCAACTTGGCTTTGTCGGCCGGTTTCTGCGCTTCGAGTTTCTGTGCGAATGTGAGGATTTCTTCGCCAGCTTCCGCCTCGATCTCGGCGGTGACTTCCCGGTTTCCTCCGTCGATCTCGTCCATGACCTTCAAACGCATCGTTTCAAGCTCTGCGTCGGACAGGAGAGCCAACTCCTCTGGATTCACGTGCTTGTTTTTCATGATGGCGGCACGCAGCATCGCCGGCGTTTTGGCATTCTCAAGCGCCTTCAGCGTTTCTTTGGGGTCCCGCCTCGGTTTCTCGGGACTCGTGGCCGGAGCGACGACCTCCGCCGGTTTCGGCGCGGCGGTCGGTTTCTTCGGCTTGAAGGGACTCTCCAGCGTTTCGATCTCGCCGCCCTCATGGACGCGCAAGACGAGGCCGTGCGGGAATTTTCGGAGCGAACCTCCGTCGGCGTATTCAACGCGGATCTGACCGCGGTTTTCGTCGAACTGCACGTCGCCGATCTGTCCGTATTCGTCGGACTGGCTGATTTTTTCCTTGTAGGCGTACAGCTCCTCGACCATTTTTTGGGCGGGTTTTCCTTTGAGACGTTCAAAAAGTGCGGCGCTCTCCGCTTTGAGATCGACTTTCTCCTGGGTTTTTTCTTCGAGCAGCTCCGCCGCCGCCTGTTTCAACTTTTCAAGGCTCTCTTCCGCGGCACTCGTATTTTTTTCAAATTCGTCATTGACGCTCGCCGGTACTTCTTTGCCTTTAAAAAGAGAAAAGATGCGCTCTTTCCAGGATTTTGCCTTTTGTACGTGGCTTTCCGTCTGCTCTTCCGCCCCGCCCTTCATGACCTTCCATTCCGCGGAAAGTTTTTCCAAGCCGGACTTAATGCCCTGGCTGTCGCGCGCTTCAAAACCGCCCTCGCCGATCTCTTTTTTCAAAGGTGCTTCCGCAGCCATATTATGCTTTCAGCGATTCAAGGAGTTTTTGGATTTCTTCCTGTTCGAGCTCGCCGATCACGCGCTTCATGACATCCAATTGATCGTGCTCGAGGCCGCGCATGCGTTCCATGAAGGCTTCATATGCCTCGCGGAGTCTCGTTTCCTTTTCTTCAAGCGACATCGTGGATTCAGACATATGCGCCCAGCATACCAAAAACTGGCGTCTGTTACGACGCCAGCCTGGGGAAGAGAATCTCGCCTTTTTTGACGGGAGCGCCCGGTGTCAGGCCGCCCCACGCCTGCGCGTCCGGCAGGACGACGGAGGCCGGATCGATTGAAAGCTGTGCCAGAATCTTTTCCGCACCATCCGGGATGACCGGCAGGAGCGCCGTGCCGATGTGGCGAAGCGCTTCGGCGATCTGGTACATGAAGGGAGAAACGTCCTCGCCCAGTTTGGCTTTCTTGAAGGGCGCCTCGATGTCGATCGCTTGGTTGACGGTCGTGACGTAGCGTTCGAGCACGCGCATCGCTTCGTCGAAACGGTAGGCCGTCAAAGCAGCTTCGTATTCTTTCCAGAACGCGGGCGTTTCGAAGCGGTCATCGGTCACGGCCGGAGCCTTGCCTCCGCAGTATTTTTCGACCATCGTCGCGGTGCGCGCGGCCAGGT
>CAYFZV010000105.1:0-3085 GCA_964347735.1 uncultured Gammaproteobacteria bacterium | reverse complement strand
TATCCCCGCCTGCCGTTGACTTCTGTGGCCTCGCGGCGTGACACTGCGGGCATGAAAGACATCTGGGGCAACGAACGGCCCGAGCCTAACCCCTGGTTCTCAGGCAGCACTTGGCGCGGATTCATATTGGTCGCCGTCGTCATGCTCGTGATACTTCCAATTTTCGCTGTCGGACTCGGTGAACTCACTCCCGAAAAGGTCAAAAACGTGTTCGACACCCCCAGTTGCGAAGAGAACATCAACTACTGCGACGACAGCCACCGCTAGTAGCCCGCCTCTTCGAGAATCTTCCGCTCTTCCTCGTTGGTTTTTTCCCACCCGACCGCCACGGCCTGGTCGAGTAGTTCCGGGTGTTCGCGCCAGAAGGCCAGCCGCGCGGCGTCAACGGCTTCGTCGTACTTCTTGTAGTAGCTGTCCTTGAGCCAGCCGCTCTGCGCGATCGAGCGCGCCTCCGCCTCGGTCTTCCCGTACTCCTTCACGCCGACGCTGGTCCAGTAGTTCACGTATCGCTCTTTGATCTCGTCCATGCTCGACGCGCCGGCGCTCACGACGCCGTAGTGGCCATCGATCATCTGCCGGTCGGCGCGATTGAACACTTCATCCTCAAGCTGCGTGAACTCCAATCGCGGCGAGCTGGTTGGCGAGCCGTCGATCTTCTTGACGCCGAGTTCTTCGAGCTTCGGCCGTAGTTCTTGCTCCCATTCGTACTCAATCGCCACGAGCGCGTCCTTATCGCCCGCCGCGCCTGCTGCGGTGTACGCCGCGCGATAGTCGCCCTGTGCCTCTTCGAGGTATGGCTCGGCAGCGTTGACGAACTGGCCGAACTCCGACGCTCGATTCGCCTTTCCGCCCACCGCTTGGATGATGCTTTCGGGGAACTCCTTTAACCCTTCAAGGCCTTGCCCATCGACGGCCTTCGGACCGAGCGACCGATACGTGATCGGCATCGAACGCTTTGCGAGATATTCAGCGATTCCCCTTGGCGTTCGCTCTATTTCGTCGCCGACGGCGTTCTTGCCCATGATGAGATCAATGGCCGACGAGAATGGGAGCGATAGCCGCGTCCGGCCGAGAAACAGCGCCTGATCGCCAGCATCGAGCGGCTTCCCCTCGATCGTGCTCTGCATCATCCCCGCGTACGCCTTCATGTACGGGTAGAACGGGCCGAACAAGTTGATTCTGCCACCTGGGCGCTCGATGGACAGCCATTGTTTTTCACGATTGTTCGGATCGGTGAAGTTCGGCAGCGTGCCGTCCGTCGCCAGTTGCCCGGCGGTCGTGAACGCGGCAGCGCCAGCAAACACCATCGCGAGCGTTTTGCGTGCCTCCCGACCTCGAGCGCCGCCTCGCAAGGCGTCAACCGCCAATCCGTTGACGGCGAGCATGTAGCGACCCGCGAAGAAAGTGCCGATCTCTGCCTTTCGTTGGTTCTTGGTGAGCCCTGGTCGCAGCATCGAGCCCGTCGCCTTGCGGATCACAGAGCCGAGTTCCTTACGCTCGGCGTCGGTCTCTGCAATGCGACGAGCGGCCTTGTACCACTCCGCTTGCCCGACAAAGATGTTCCACTCGAACACGCGCTGCGCCTGCTTGATGATCGGGCGCTTACCTAGCCATTCAGCCAAGTCTGTACCGGAGGAAAGCAGAAACTCATCCGGCGGCTTGATCGCGCCCGCCTCGATGCCCTCGCGAATCACATCGATGTTTCGCGACACGTAGCCGACGGGCTCCCTCGCGATCGACGCGAGCCCGTACCCCACCGCCTTCCACCAAGCAACAGGATTCCGATAGATCAGGTTGCCGTTCTGGATGAGGAATGACGAAAACTCGCCTGTCGTCTCAAGGGCACGCTGCGCGCGGAAGAAGTTGTCGATCGCCCCTGGGTCGTCGATGTCGGTGTACTTGGCGATCTCGTCGATGACTTCCTTCGGGAAGATGCGCCCAAACGCCTTCTGCTCGCCGAGGCTCGGCTCGTTGGCCTTCGTCGCGGCGATACGCAGCGCGCGCTTCGCGTCCTCGAGCGCCTTCTCGTTGATGGGCGAGCGGTCGGCCTTGTACGCATCCTTCGCCGCGAGATAGTTTTCCCGTAGCGACTGCGGCACGCGCTCTGAAGGCTTCTGCCCCAGCTCCTTCACCGTCTCAAGCGTGCGGCGATTGGCGGTGGCCGTGATGCCGGTGTCGATGCGGTTGATCAGCGCGTCGATCGGCGAGCCGTACTCGAAGCCTGCGCCGATACCGGATCGCACGTCCTCAAACTCGCGCGGCTTGACGTGCCCTGGTCGTGTCGAGAGCTTGCCGCCTTGACCGCTGGTCACGTCGCCCTTCGGCCCTTTCGTCACCTTGCGCGGGAAGTAGCCGCCCATCACTTCGCGCACGTCGATACCGGCCAGTAATTCCCCTTGCGTGACGGCGTTGATCGTGTGGCGGATCTCCGTCAGCGCGGCGGCCTGTTCCGGCGTCAGTACGTAGTCCTCGGGATGCTCCACGATGTCGTCGAGTCGGCCCCTGACGGCGGCGGGAATCTCTGCGTCTGGCCTGACGCCGACGTTCCGCGCGATGCCCTTGCCGTTCAACCCCAACGCCTCGCGGTTGCGTGCCAGCCAGTCGTAGAACCCGACGTGCGCGCGCGCTTTCTCTTCGCCGATGAAGAGGTCGCGGCGAACCATTGCTTCGGGGATTGCGTTACCGCCGCGCTTCTGTGCGCGTGCTGCCGCCATCGGCTCGCTGTACGAGAAGAGCGACCGGATTATCGGGACACGCTGCGCGAGGTCTTGCACCTTCTCGACGTTGCCCGTTCGTTCCGTGACGCTCTCTGTCGCCTCAGCAAACGGACGTGGCTGATAGAACGCCTTCTCTGTCTCGCGCGGGATGCGTGCACGCTGTTCGGGCGTTAGCGGCGCCGAACGCGCTTCGATCTCGCGGATGGTAGGCGCATCAGTACGTGGTTCCGGGAGCGCCTCGGGCGCGGGCAGCGCACTGGGCGCGGCCGCCGTCGAGATGTCGTCGGCCACGGGTCCCGGCCCTTGCTGCTTCTTGAGAATGTCCGCAGGGTCGAGCGCGTCGCCGAGCGGGTCAAATGGCGTGCCGC
>CAYFZV010000104.1:0-3223 GCA_964347735.1 uncultured Gammaproteobacteria bacterium | reverse complement strand
AGGATTTAAAAGGCAAGGAGATCGGCGGTGCGCAGGTGTCTGACAAGCACGGAAACTTCCTCATAAATCTCGGCAACGCCACGGCTTCCGATGTGCTGCAACTTATCTCGCTGATCAAGATGAAAATCCGCGACGCGTACGGAGTCCAATTGGAAGAAGAAGTGCAGTTGCTGGGATTCTGAAAAACCGTTACCCTCACGGCGTATGCAAAAAACAGCCCTCGTCACCGGCATTCTCGGTCAGGACGGTCCGTATCTCGCGAAGCTTCTTCTTGAGAATGACTACCGCGTCTTCGGCGTGATCCCGCGTCACGCGAACGCGAACTTCACGAACACCGAGTACCTCGGCATCACGGAGAAGATCGATTTCGTGACCGGCGACATGGCGGATGAAGGCTCTCTTTTGCATCTCGTTCGCGGAACGCGTCCCGACGAGGTCTACAATCTGGCGGCACAGTCGTTCGTCGGCGCGTCGTGGGATCTCGCCAAGCTGACGACCGAAGTCAACGGCCTCGGCGTTCTGTATCTGTTAAACGCGATCAAACATCATCAGCCGACGGCCAAATTCTATCAGGCTTCGACCAGCGAAATGTTCGGCAACAGCTCCGAAGACGGCGGTGTCCAAACCGAAAAGACGCCCTTTCATCCGCGCAGCCCGTACGCCATCTCAAAACTGTACGCGTACTGGATGACGGTCAACTTTCGCGAAAGCTACGGGATGTTCACTGTCAACGGCATCCTCTTCAACCACGAGTCGCCGATTCGCGGTAAGGAATTCGTGACGCGCAAAATCACTGACGGCGTTGCCAAGATCAAGCTCGGTCTGGCCGACGAGATCCGTCTCGGCAATCTCGATGCGCGCCGCGACTGGGGCTTCGCCGGCGATTACGTCGAAGCGATGTGGCTCATGATGCAGCAATCCGAAGGCAACGATTACCTGGTTTCGACGGGGGAGACGCATTCGATCCGCGAATTCCTCGACGCCGCCTTCGCGCACGCTGGCGTTTCCGATTGGCAGAACTACGTGAAGATCGATCCGCGCTTCAAACGCCCGGCGGAGGTCAATGTGCTGCAAGGCAAAGCCTTCAAAGCGGCCGAACGCCTCGGTTGGAAGCCCAAAGTCGGCTTCGAAGAGCTGGTTGGGATGATGGTCGATGCCGATCTGGAACGGCACCGCGCCGCTTCCGCGTCCCACACGTTCGACGTCAAAGCGCTCTGAAGAAATGCACATGGGACGGCCTTGACAGAGGCTGTCCTTTTCTGATACTCCGGAATCATTCGCAAAGGGGGAAAGCGAAACCATGAAGAGTTCATTTCTTATCGAGGGTGCGTTGGTGGACATCACGGTCTTTCACGGGCGTTCACAGCCTCGCTGGGATGTCCTGGTCCTTTTTCCGCAATCGAGTGACGGCCGACTCGAGCAGATGACTTTTACGAAGACCGCATACGAGTTCGTCGCCGGTTCGACCAAGGGGGTTGGTCTGAATCTGCAGGACAACCGTTCGGTCTTCAAAGATCCGTTCGCCGCCTTTGAGGCCGTCGAAACCGGCATCAAGGTCGCGCTCGATGACAGGGCATGGACCGGCGGTCGACGCATGTTCACGGCCGGTCACGATCGCCATACGGGTCAGCTGATCACGATCAGCTTGTTTCCGAAGATGGCCAAATCGCTGCTCGATTTCGTGCGTGCCCAGCTGGCACAGTAGCCGCTCTTGCAATGAGCGGCCTTTTCATTTAAACTTAAGCCACTAAATACGCGTTTTTATGACCATCAATCGCATCAAAGCCACGGGTATCGACCTCACGGACGCCATCAAGGATGCCGTGCTGAAGGAACTCTCCTCGCTTGACGAGCTCACCGCGCGCTGGGGCGAGTCTGTTTCGGCCGACGTCGAAGTCGGACGGACAACGAATCATCATCACAAGGGCGACGTGCACCGCGCCGAAATCAACCTGCATCTCCCGGGCAAGACGCTGCGCGCCGAAGATGTAGGCGAAGACCTCTACGCCGTCATCAAAGAAGCGGTGCGCACGATGCATCGTGAAGTGGTCAAGGAAAAAGAACGCAACGCCTAAACCCCGCATGTCCATCTTCCGGAAGATTTTCGGCGATCCCAACGCCCGCGCCGTCGCCAACCTCCAGCCCGTCGTCGGCAAGATCAATGCTCTCGAGAGCCAGATCCAATCGCTTTCCGACGACGGCTTGGCCGCCAAGACCGGCGAACTCAAAGAACGCTTGAAGAACGGCGAGACGCTCGACGCGATCCTGCCTGAGGCGTTCGCGTTGGTACGCGAAGCCGCGCGCCGCACCCTCGGTCAACGCCACTATGACGTCCAGCTGCTCGGCGGTATGGTCTTGCATGAAGGCGGCATTGCTGAAATGCGCACCGGCGAAGGCAAAACGCTCGTCGCCACGACGTCCGTCTATTTGAACGCGCTTGAAGGCAAAGGCGTGCACGTCATCACTGTCAACGACTATCTCGCGCGCCGCGACGCCGGTTGGATGGGCCGCGTCTATCACCGCCTCGGTCTGTCGACGGCCTGCATCAATCACCAGTCCGCCTACCGCTACGACCCGCACTATAAAGCCGTGGTTGTCGAAGAAGGCGCCGTGGTCCAGGTCAAAGCCGACACAACCGCCGCCTTCCATGTCGACATGGACGAGATGCGCCCGATCGGCCGCAAAGACGCCTACCTCTCCGACATCACCTACGGCACCAACAACGAATTCGGATTCGACTATCTGCGCGACAACATGGCGACCGTGCCGGACCAGATGGTCCAGCGCGATTTGCACTACGCGGTCGTCGATGAAATCGACTCGATCCTGATCGACGAAGCGCGCACGCCGCTCATCATCTCCGCGGCGGCCGAAGAATCGTCCGAGCAGTACTACGCCTTCGCGGACATCGTCCGGCCTCTCGAACAGGGGAAGGACTACAACGTCGATGAAAAGATGCGCGCCGTCGCCTACACCGAAGATGGCCAGAACCGCGTCTCGAAAGCGCTCGGCGGCGATCCGTGGAAAACGTCCGACATCATGAAGATCTATCATCTTGAAGCCGCGCTGCGCGCGATGGCGCTCTTCCATTTGGACAAGGAATACGTCGTGAAGGACGGCGAAGTCGTCATCGTCGACGAATTCACCGGACGCCTCATGCCGGGCCGCCGCTATTCGGAAGGCCTGCACCAGGCGATCGAGGCGAAAGAAAAAGTGAAGATCC
>CAYFZV010000103.1:0-3233 GCA_964347735.1 uncultured Gammaproteobacteria bacterium | reverse complement strand
ATCGAAAGGAGAGGTCATGCTCATTGCGCTCATCGTTCTCGGTACTCTGGGCTACGTCGCAACCGGCCGGGTCGTCGCCGAGGCGTCTTGGCGGACGTGGCGGAGCGGGAGGCCAAGTTCCCGCTCCGCGCGCTTCTTTTTTCCTGTCGCATCTCGCGGCGAGAGCGCGTGGCAGTTTGGGTCATACTCGGGTAGATATGGGGGCATGGGCGCCCATCACACGGATCCAGAAAAACCTTTCGACTATCTCGCGGGGTTGACGGTGTTCTGGCCCATGAAGCTCCTTTGGTGCTTGACGGTCACTGCGTTCGTTTCCCGCAAAGGGCTCATGGGCGTCGTGCACGTCCTCGATCGGATCACGGGTGCGCCATTGCGTCTGTTCTCTCCCGTCGTCGAACGCAAGGCGTTGTTAAACGCGCAACCTGCAAAAGAAGAATCCAAGGCCACGCGCGAACAGCGCTACCTCACAGCCGATCGCTTAGAGCGCGACGCCATCCACAATCTTGAGGAAGCTCGTCGCATGAAGCAGGAAGCTGGGATAGCACTCGGCGGTGAAGACGAAGCGAAGAAGCTGCTCACGCTCCCCGGCAAGAATCTCTGAAACGTAAACCGATCTTGTGGGGTCGGTTTTTCTTTTGGGCGGTCGCACATTGACAGAGCCGATCATTTCTGTGATGCTACCGACGGACAAAACGGAGGGAAACGATGCTCGCTCTTTATATCCTTTTCAGCGCGATCGGCTATCTGACCGTCGGGCGCGCGTACGGCAAAGCGTCTTGGGACACATGGAAGAGCTGTCCGCACAGGTCCTTGCGCGCGAAGTTGTTCTTCCCGCTCAGCTCCGGCGCTCCGGAGGTGTACGGCAGATGGGCCAGCACGGATTGGCGTCACCCTTGGATGGCCAAGATATTCGATAACCTCGAGAAGGACAGAGCGGATTACACCGTGGTCTCGTCGTTCATTTGGCCGCTCTTCGTTCTCTTCACGCTGTTCTTCCAAGTCATTAAGCTGCCGGCCCTGCTTGGTTGGCATATCGGCAGGCTCCTCCTCTTCCGCCTGCCGGAACGGCTAAGCTCGCCCGCCACGTGGAAGCGCCTTTCTCTCGGTTCGAAGCCGGATCAGGAACGGCTACCGACGGCAAGAGCCTTGCTTCATGACGACGATCCCTGAATGCAAACCGACCCCTCGCGGAGTCGGTTTTTCTATTGACACCCGAAAGTCGTTTTTGATAGTTCCGTGGTAGATTATTCGTAACGACATACCCCCCATGCAAGAAGAACCAAAATTGAGCGAAGTGCTGGAGGCTGTGAAGTCCCAGCAAATCAACACGGACAAGCGCTTTGACGAAACGTTAGTGGTCATCAAGGCCCATCAGGCCGAAACGGACAAGCGTTTCGAGGAAGTCTTAGGAGCTGTGAAGAGCGGCTTTGATTCCATTGATGAGAAATTGGTCGGTTTGGATCAACGCCTCACGAACGTCGAAGCGAACATGGTGACGAAGAACTATCTTGACGAGAAGATCGGAAACGTCAACGGAAGAATCAACACGCTCGTGCATGTGCTGCAAGAAAAGCGCGTGCTCACCGAAGACGACAAAGAACGCGTGCGTTCTTGAGTCAAAAAACCGGCCCCTCGCGGAGTCGGTTTTCTTATCTCTTGCCATACGATAGCAGGAAGAGTAGCCTCGTGTGCGGAGGAAAGACGATGTCCGAAAAGCCTCGGAATGCGAGAAGGCTCGTTTGGCCGGAACAGTACATTGCCGTGCGTCAGCTGCAGGTCTGGTTCAGGCGACCGCTCGTAATGATCGAGGCAGGATATCTCGGTCTCCTCTCCTGCTATCCTAACAGGATAGGTCGAGCGCAAAGCATCTTCAGCCTCGAACATATCGCGGCGTATGATGCGGCGGCGCGGATGGTCGCATTCAGGCCATGTCGCATGGACATCCACAACCGCCACATCAATCTGTCGTTCCCGTTTCCGTACCAGCAGAAGGAGTTTGAGGCTGCCGTTATAGTGCAGGCCAAGTCCATGAGAATGCTCGGTTCGACGATCGGCCTTTATTTCCACCAGAGAGCCGTTGTGCGCATGCGAAGAGTCGGCCTCATGACATTCAAGGAGTGGCGTCATGCCGCCTGACCATCTCTCAAACACAAAAACCGACCCCTTTCGGGATCGGTTTTTTCTTTTACGCTTTCATGATCTCTTCGAACTGTTCGCGCTCGATCGTTTCCTGCTTGAGCAGGACTTCGACGACCTGTTCCATCTTGGCGCGCTGTTCGGTGATGATCCGGATAGCCTGCTTCTCGCCGTTCTGGATGAAGGAAGCCACCTCCGCGTCGATCTGCTGTGCGACGTTTTCGCTGTAGTCGCGCTGCGAGTGGATCTCCCTGCCGAGGAAGATCATCTCTTCGTGCTCGCCGTAGGTGCGGGGCGGCAGCACGTCCGACATGCCGAAGCGGGTGATCATGTCCTTGGCGAGCGACGTGGCCTTCTTGAGGTCGCTTGAGGCGCCCGTCGTCAGCTCATTGAAGATCGCTTTTTCCGTGACGTAACCGCCGAGTGCGACGGCGATGTCGTCGAGGAATTCGCTCTTGGTGTGCATGCGCTTGTCCTCGGTCGGGAGCTTGATCGTATAACCGGCGGCGAAACCGCGGGAGATGATCGAGATCTTGTGGACCGGGTCGGCGTGCTTCGAGAAGTGCGCGACCAGCGCGTGACCGGCTTCGTGGTAGGCCGTGACCTTCTTCTCGCGCTCGTTCATGACGTAGCTCTTGCGTTCGGGGCCGAGCATGACTTTTTCGACCGAGTCGAGGAGCATAGGCTCGTCGATTTCCGTCTTGTCTTTGCGGGCGGCTAGGATCGCGGCTTCGTTCATCAGGTTGGCGAGGTCCGCGCCGGAGAAACCGGGCGTGCGTTCGGCCAGCTTCCTCAAATTGACGGTCGCGGCGAGAGGCTTTTTCTTGGCGTGGATCTTGAGGATCTCTTCGCGGTCGTTCAGGTCCGGCGGGTCGATGACGACGCGGCGGTCGAAGCGGCCTGGGCGGAGAAGCGCGGGGTCGAGCACGTCGGGACGGTTGGTCGCGGCGAGCACGATCACGCCGAGGTTCGGCTCGAAGCCGTCCATCTCGGTCAGGATTTGGTTCAAGGTCTGTTCGCGTTCGTCATGCGAGCCTCCGACGCCGGAGCCGCGCTGGCGGCCGACCGCGTCGATCTCGTCGATGAAGATGATGCAC
>CAYFZV010000102.1:0-3236 GCA_964347735.1 uncultured Gammaproteobacteria bacterium | reverse complement strand
CCCGAATGTTACCGTTCCGTTTGTCGAATTACTCGACCGGAACGGTTTTTCTTTAGGAAAGGCTGTCCCGGCGATGTAGTGAATATGGTCGCCGATCCTGCATAGCTGCGGAGGAAGCGATACGAAGCACGAAATCCTCGCGGTTTCGTGAGTTGCGTTTTGTAACCATTCTCATGCCTACCATTCATCAACTGATCAAGAACCCGCGCCGCCCGGTCAAGGTGAAATCCAAGTCCCCGGCGATGCAGTCCGTCAACAACACGCTCAAGCGCCGCCGCAAGTTCATGCCGAAAGGCTCTCCGTTCAAGCGCGGCGTCTGTGTGAAGGTCACGACCATGACCCCGAAAAAGCCGAACTCGGCGTTGCGTAAAATCGCCCGTGTCCGCCTTTCGAACGGCATGGAAGTCACCGCCTACATTCCGGGCGTCGGCCACAACCTCCAGGAACACTCGATCGTCATGATCCGCGGAGGCCGCGTCAAAGACCTTCCGGGTGTCCGCTATCACATCGTCCGCGGTGTCTACGACACGCAGGGCGTCGCCGATCGCCGCCGCGGCCGCTCGCTCTACGGCAACAAGCGTCCGAAGGTCAAGTCCTAAATCAGACGTTGAAATCCAATTTCTATGCGCGGCAAACAAGCCCCCAAGCGTCTGATCAAACCGGACGCCAAATACAGTTCCGAAACCGTCGCCAAGCTCACCAACTACGTGATGCGCGACGGCAAGAAGTCGACCGCCCAGAAAATCGTCTACGGCGCTCTTGAGATCATCTCCGAAAAGACGAAGAAAGATCCGATCGAAGTCTTCGACGAAGCGCTCAAGAACGTCATGCCGCAGGTCGAGGTCAAATCCCGCCGCGTCGGTGGCGCGAACTATCAGATTCCGATCCCGGTGCGCGGAGAACGCCGCATCATGCTCGGTTTCCGATGGATCATCGACGCCGCCAACGCCGTGAAGGGCCGCTCGATGTCCGAAAAGCTTGGCAACGAGATCGTCTCCGCCGCCGCCGGCGAAGGCAACGCGGTCAAGAAGAAGATGGACGTCCACCGCATGGCCGAGGCGAACCGTGCCTTCGCGCACTTCGCCCGCTAATCGGTTGTTTCCTAGCTCTTCTCCTCTATGTCACGCGAATACCCCCTCGAACGGACGCGCAACATCGGCATCATCGCGCACATTGACGCCGGCAAGACCACCGTTTCCGAACGCGTGCTCTTCTACACCGGCAAGAAGCATAAGATCGGCGAAGTGCACGAAGGCGCAGCGACCATGGACTGGATGGAACAGGAACAGGAACGCGGCATCACCATCACCGCCGCCGCCACGACCTGCTTCTGGAAGGACCACCGCATCAACCTGATCGACACCCCCGGACACATCGACTTCACCGTCGAAGTGAAGCGCTCCCTGCGCGTCCTCGACGGCGCCTGCGTCATTTTTGACGGCGTCGCCGGCGTTGAACCGCAGTCCGAAACCAACTGGCACTACGCGGACGACTACAAAGTTCCGCGCCTCTGCTTCATCAACAAGCTTGATCGCACGGGCGCCGACTTCTACAAAGACTTGAAGTCGATCCACGACCGTCTGACGAAGAACGCCCACCCGACGCAGCTCCCGATCGGCGTTGAAGACGGCTTCAACGGCATCATCGACCTGCTCGAGCGCAAGGCGCACTTTTTCCGCGACGACCTCGGCCAGAAAGTCGACATCGTCGAAATTCCGGAAGAGTACGCGGCCCAGGCCGCCGAATGGCGCGCCAAGCTCGTCGAAGCGATCTGCGAAAACGACGAAGCGTTGCTCAACAAATACCTCGCCGGTGAAGAAGTTCCCGTCGCGGATTTGAAGCGCGTGCTGCGTCAGGCCGTCATCGAGTTCAAGATCGTCCCGGTCCTCTGCGGCTCGGCGCTCAAGAACAAAGGCGTCCAGTTGATGCTCGACTCCGTCGTCGATTACCTGCCGTGCCCGCTCGACGTTCCGCCGCTCCAGGCGCACGACGTCGATGACGCCTCCAAAGAAGTCTTGATCAAAACCGACGACACGGCTCCGTTCACGGCGCTGGCTTTCAAAGTCGCGTCCGATCCGTTCGTCGGCAAGCTCTGCTTCTTCCGCGTCTATTCCGGCACGATCAAGGCGGGCTCCTACGTTCTCAACACCTCAACCGGCGAACGCGAACGCCTCGGACGCATCGTCCGCTTGCACGCGAACGAGCGCGAAGAAGTCGACCAGGTCTACGCCGGCGACATCGCCGCGGGCGTCGGTTTGAAGTCCACCTTCACCGGCCACACGCTCTGCGATGAGAACCGCCCGGTCCTCCTCGAATCCATTGTCTTCCCCGAACCCGTCATCTCGCTCGCCATCGAGCCGAAGACGAAAGTCGACCAGGAAAAGATGGGCGTCGCGCTCTCCAAGCTCGCCGAAGAAGACCCGACCTTCCGCGTCCGCTCCGACGAAGAAACCGCGCAGACGATCATCGCGGGCATGGGCGAACTCCACTTGGAGATCATCGTCGACCGCATGAAGCGCGAGTTCAAAGTCGAAGCCAACGTCGGCAAGCCGCAAGTCGCGTACAAAGAAGCGATCCGCGGCGAAGCTGAAGCCGAAGGCAAGTACATCAAACAGTCCGGCGGTCGCGGCCAATACGGCCATTGCTGGATTCGCGTGAAGCCGAATGAACGCGGCAAGGGCGTCGAGTTCGTCGAAGAGATCAAAGGCGGCTCGATTCCGAAAGAATTCATCCGCCCGATCGAAAAAGGCGTCGTCGAAACCGCTCAAAAGGGCGTGCTCGCCGGCTATCCGCTGCTCGACGTCATCGCGACCGTCTTCGACGGCTCGTACCACGATGTCGACTCCTCGGAAATCGCCTTCAAGATCGCGGGTTCGATGGCCTTCGTCGACGCCTGTAAAAAGGCCGGCCTGGTCCTCCTCGAACCGATCATGAAAGTCGAGATCCTGATGCCGGAAGCCGCCATGGGCGACATCATCGGCGACATCAACTCGAAGCGCGGCCAAGTGCAGGAAATGCGCGACCGCGGCGCGATCAAAGTCGTCGACGCGATGGTCCCGCTTTCCGAAATGTTCGGCTACGCGACCCAACTGCGCTCGATCTCCCAAGGACGCGCGTCCTACTCGATGACCTTCGATCACTACGAAGACGTTCCGAAGAACGTCGAAATGGCGATCCTCGAAGGGAAGAAGAAGTAACGAAACAAAAAACGTCCCCGCATTTACGCGGGGACGTTT
>CAYFZV010000101.1:0-3261 GCA_964347735.1 uncultured Gammaproteobacteria bacterium | reverse complement strand
ACGACATGCTGATCTCGCAACCGGACACCGGCGAACAGGCGCTCGACATCGTCGAAACGCTCGTGCGCTCCGGAGCCGTCGACGTCATCGTCGTCGACTCGGTCGCGGCGCTCGTGCCGAAAGCCGAAATCGAAGGCGAAATGGGCGACTCACACATGGGTCTCCAGGCGCGCCTCATGTCGCAAGCGCTCCGCAAGCTCACAGGCATCGTCTCCAAGACGAAAACCTGCGTCATCTTCATCAACCAGATCCGCATGAAGATCGGCGTCGTCTTCGGCAACCCCGAAACCACGACCGGCGGCACCGCGCTCAAGTTCTACGCCTCGATGCGTATCGAAGTGCGCCGCTCGGCCCAGTTGAAGAAGGATGAAAAAGTCATCGGCAACCAGGTCAACGTCAAAGTCGTGAAGAACAAGGTCGCTCCCCCGTTCCGCACGACCCAGTTCGAGATCATGTACAACGAAGGCATCTCGCTTTCGGGCGACATGCTCGACACAGGTGTCCTCCACGGCGTGATCACCAAGAACGGCAACAGCTACACCTACGGCGAGCACAAACTCGGCGTCGGCCGCGAAACCGCCAAGCTGTTCCTCCGCGAAAATCCGAAGCTCATGAAAGAGATCCGCGCCGCCGTCATGAAAAACGTGAACGCCGGCAACCAAGCAGACGCCGACGAAGCCTCCGAATCCCGCGCCCGAGCGGAAGCGGCAGCCTAACAAGAAAAAACACCGTCTCAAGGGCGGTGTTTTGCGTTCCGGAATCTTCGCTTCAACCGATAGATCGACTCTTCACAGCTCCCGGTCTCGCTCCCGAACATGATTCGTTGCGACGAATGCTTCACGAGTTCGAAAGCCTCGAGCGATGGGAGAACTCTCGGACCGAGCGACCCGTCATGGGAATGCCAGAGCGTTTCGTATCGACTGATGCGAAGCACGAACCAGTTGTGAGGCGACGACCTCCTCCAGATGTGCAGCTGGGCCTTCTGATCCCGCAAGGCCCGAAGAGCCTTCTCGCCGAGACATTCCTTCAAGCGTTCCAGCACGTCCTCCTTCTTCATCACCTGCTTCTTCAACACCTGCGGCATGTGTTCCTCCTGTCGGTATGACCGGACCCTAGGCTATTTTTGCAGCCTCGTCAAGACTGACGAGAAGAAAAAACGGCCCGGAGGACCGTCATTGCGGGGTGTGATTGAAGCAGCGGATGTTAGAGACGCCCGTCGCCGCCAATTCCCGATTGTCCGGATCCCGCACTATGAGGTTGAGGTCGCTTGTCAGAACCCCACTCAAACCAAGCTTTTCGAGCTCTGCGTTGATCTTAGTGGTTGCCTCCTTCAACGCATCCCACAACCCCACTTCCTTCACCTTCTGCGCGAGCCAACGGTCATCGATATTCGGTTGATCCATGAGTGCACCTCTCCATGAGGCCCAAGATAACACAGCGAGACTTCTTATCAAAAGAAAGGGCACCCGTTCAGCGGGTGCTTTCGTTTGGGAGACAATCAGCGCTTGAATTTCTGTTCGGTGGACCGGCTCACCTTTGAAGTATCAAATCCGTCCTCGTCACGTATGTGGACTTCCAAGTTGCAGGAGATCGTACCCCTGAAACCGTGCTTGCCGAGTGCAGCACGGAGCTTCATGACGGCTTCTTTCAGCTCGGCATATCCTTCGTCCACCATCTTTTCCAAGGACTTCACGTTCTCGTCGATCATGGCCGCCATCAATTCCTCCTTTTCGGTGTCAGCACTGTAGTGCAATCTCACCCCATCGTCAAGATGGGAAACCTCTTTCAAACCATGGTTGACGGCGCCGCGCTTGAACGCTACGGTCAGGCCGGACAATCGGGAGGATTCCATGTCCCGTTCTTTTACATCGCTCTATGCCTACACGTTCTTCGGCGGCTTCATGCCAATCTATGCGCTTTTCACGCTTTTCATCCTCGATCATGGGATGTCGGCGGGCGAGCTTTCCATACTGCTAGCTGCCTGGTCCATCACCGGCTTTGTACTGGAAGTGCCCTCAGGCGCCTTGGCGGACCGCACGTCACGGAAGCGCATCTTGGCCATCAGCCAAGCTCTCAATGCTTCTGCTTTCGCACTCTGGGCAGTCATGCCGACATTCTACGGCGTCTTGATCGGGTTCATCCTCTGGGGCGCTAAATCAGCGTTTACCTCCGGCACGTACGAGGCATATGTCTATGACGAGCTGAAAGCGTTGGACAGGGAAGCAGATTACAGTACGGTCTACGGACGTTTGCAAGCATGTCGTGCCGTTGCCGCCTTGCTCGCTGCTGTCAGCGCGGCTCCGCTTTCTACATTCGGATACGAGGCCGTGATCTGGTGCAGCGTCGGCGCTTCGACACTCTCCATGCTCGCTGCATTCCGAATGCCGGAGGCTCCCAGGATGATCGGGAGTGGAAAGAATGATAGATACCTGGACATTTTGCGCGACAGCGTCGGAACGTTCGTGAAGGACCGGCGCCTATTCGTCATCGCACTCGCGCTGGCATCTGCCAGCACATTCGCGAGCATGACAGGGGACCTCGGACCGATCATCGGCCGGCTTTCCGGATTGCCGCAATTCGGCATCGGTTTATTCGTCGCCTTAGGCTACGCGATGATCGCCTTGGCGGGCATGACGGCGCCGCGCATCGCATTCGCCTTCGGAGCGAGTTACGATCGCCTCTTCCCCGTAGCAGCGGTCGTCTTTACGATCGCAGCCGTGACAATGAGGCTGCCCGCCCTCGTGCTCGTCTGTATCTGGATCTACGCCTTGAGCGTCTTGATGCAGCTGTACAATAATGAGTTGCAACAACGCACTGCCTCTGACGTACGCGCGACCGTGTCTTCAATGGTCGGGCTGGCCGGAACGGTCCTGCAAGTTACGCTGACGCTAGCCGTCGGCGCAATCGCTGGCGTTTGGAGCTACCAAACAGCATGCATAAGCTTGGGGATCATCGCCTGCGTGCTCGGTCTCATCGTCGTGCTTCTACGCAAAAACATCCGGGCGTAACCGGATGTTTTTCTTAAGCAGTTTTTTTGACGCGAGCCTTCGTTCTACCTTCGATGACGTTTCGCCCCGCATCTGCATCCCTTCGGCGCGATGTAGTAGTCGAAGTATTCCTTGCCGTAATCAACCGTCAGTTCTTCTCCGGCGTTGATCTTTCTCAACGCATAATAGAAAACGCGGTTGCCTTTGACGCGGTAATCACAATTCGGCTTGCAGGCGTGATTGACGTACCGTGCCACGTTTTTGCGCGATGAGC
>CAYFZV010000100.1:0-3338 GCA_964347735.1 uncultured Gammaproteobacteria bacterium | reverse complement strand
TGCGAAATTTTGAAAGAAGAAATCGAACAGACCCAGTTTGAGATCAAGATCCAAGCTGCAATCGGCGGCACAATCGTCGCCTCCGAGCGCATCAAACCGTTCCGCAAGGACGTCACGGGTTACCTCTACGGCGGCGACGTGACGCGCAAGAAGAAACTGCTCGAAAAGCAGAAGAAGGGTAAAAAGAAAATGATGGGCCTCGCTTCCGGCGGCGTCGACATCCCGCCCGAAGCCTTCATCGCGGTTTTGAAACGTCGTGACGAATCCTAATATATGCGGAAGAAAAAACTGATCAAAGCAGCCTGGATCGTCCTTTCATTCTTTGTCGTGCTTTCGATGGTGGGCAGCATGGCCGTGGGCTTCTGATGCCCTCCGGCGCGTTTCCGATCGTTCGGGGACGGGCCGGAGGGTGCCATGGACGCAAAGCTTGAAGGTCTTTTGAAGATGGGTTTCGAAGCGACGTACACGCGTGAGCGACTCGACGAGCCGTTCAGCATCCGACAAGACGGCGAGATCGCAACCGTCGCGGATGTCTTGCGCGAGTTCGGCACGGATGAAGTCCGAGCTGCGTTCGGTCTCCCGAAGCCTGATGGCACGCAGTCGGTCAAATCCGTCAACGTGCTGACGGAAGATGAGTGGGCACGCCTGACCGTCATGATGTACGAGAGCGAGGGTGATGGTGTGGCTCTGTCGTCTGGCAGCAAGACGTATTCGATGAAAGATGTCATCGAAGAGGTGCGGCAGCGCACGCCTTTCGGTCGAGAGACGATCAAGGCGACGAAACGCCATTCTCAGCTGGTCGAAGAAGCGATCCGTCGCGGCAAGGCGAAACTCATTGTCGCGGAGGCACTGGAAGACATCGATACGATCCTCAAGGATTTCTGACCGGTCTCTTGGACCGGTTTTTTGTTATCAACACCCCTCGCTTGCGGGCGTGGCTTCCATGCCTGTAGATGGAAGGCATGAGCAAGCGCTGGAAGATGTTGGAAACCGTTCCTGCCGAGGCCGCCGAGACGCTCGGGCAGCCTCGGCTTTTGGCGTCGCTGCTCTGGCGACGCGGGATACGCACGGCCGAAGAGGCTCGGCGCTTCCTGGCGCCGTCGTGGGAAGAGGACGTACATGATCCGTTCTTGTTCAACGACATGCGCAAAACCGTCGACCGCCTCATGGCGGCGATCCGCAATCGCGAGAAGATCGTCGTGCACGGCGACTACGACGCCGACGGCGTGTCCGGTTCCGTCATCCTGCACGGCACGTTGAAAGCGCTCGGCGCCGACGTGACGGTCTATCTGCCGCACCGCGAGAAGGACGGCTACGGCATGAACGCACCGGCCGTTGAAAAGATGGCTGCAGACGGCGCGAAGATGATCGTCACCTGTGACTGCGGCATATCGAGCGGCAAAGAAATCACGCTCGCGAAATCGCTCGGCATCGACACGATCATTACCGATCACCACACGCTCCCGCCGGAACTTCCGCCCGCCTATGCGATCTTGCATCCGCTCCGCGAGGGCGAAAACTACCCGTTCCGCTATCTCACGGGCGGCGGCGTGGCGTTCAAGCTGTGCCAGGCGCTTTGGCAGGAGGGAAAATTGCCGCCGGGCCACGAAAAGTGGCTGCTCGACATGGTTTCGATCTCGACGGTGGCCGATATGGGGAAATTGATCGGTGAAAACCGCGCGCTCGTGCATTACGGGCTGCGTGTTCTCAACAAGACGAAGCGCTTGGGACTCAAAACGCTGATCGACGGCGTGAAACGCGGAGACGAATCGCTCGACGCGCAATCGATCGGCTTCCGCATCGCGCCGAGAATCAACGCCGCCGGCCGCATGGAGCATGCCGACGCCGCTTTCGCGCTGCTGACGGCCGAAACCGACGAAGATGCCGCCCTCCGTGCCGAAGTCCTGCACGGCCACAACAAGGATCGACAGGGTGCCACGGAAAAAATTGTCATTGAAGCGCGTATCCTCGCCGCCGATCAGGCGAACGCGTCGGCGATTGTCGTCGCTGGTGATGGATGGCCGGCCGCGCTCTGCGGCCTTGTTGCTTCAAAGTTGGTCGATGATCATTACCGCCCCGTGATCGCCGTGGGAAAAGATGAGCACGGCAAATACGTCGGCAGCGGTCGCAGCATTCCAGGCTTCGACGTGACAGGCGCGCTTCGTGCCTGCGCCGAACACATCGTGAAATTCGGCGGTCATCCGGCAGCTTGCGGCCTGACGATCCAGGGAGAAGAAAATTTCGAGGCATTCAAGGAAGCGTTTGTGACGCACGCCGACGGCATGTTGAAAGACGCCGATCTCACACCTTCGATCGACATTGAAGAAGGCGTCGCTGTGCATGAAGTCACGCGCAGCCTCGTGGAGGAGATGCGCAAGCTCGAACCGTACGGCGAAGGCAACCCGCGTCCGCGCTTTTTATTGCGTGACGCGCGCGTGGCGGCCACACGACTCGTTGGCGCTGATGGAAAGCACTTGCAGATGACCGTCGCTTCCGAGCACGGAGGACGCTTGAAGCTGATCGGCTTCGGATTCGGCGACCGTGCTGACGCCTGCTCTCCGGGCCGACCCGTCGAAGCGATCATCGAACTCGATCTCAATGAATGGAACGGCCGCGTTGAACCGCAGGGGAGGATCATCGATTTGAAAACGGAATCCTGATAGACTGCCGGCATGAAATATCCGCACCTCATCTCCTATACCGACGGCGGCTCACGCGGAAATCCCGGGCCGTCCGCGTTTGGGTACGTCATCAAAACGCCTGACGGAGAAACGATCGCCGGCCACGGCGAGTACATCGGGGAAACCACCAACAACCAAGCCGAATACAAAGCGATCTTGGCCGCTATCCGCAAAGCGCGCGAACTTGGGGCCGAGACGCTCGAGATGCGCATGGATTCGGAACTCGCCATGAAGCAGCTGACGGGGGAGTACCGCGTGAAGGATCAAGGGCTCGCCAGTATCTACATGCTGATCCACAACGAAAAAGTCGCGTTCAAAAAAGTCACGTTCAAGCACGTGCGTAGAGAGTTCAATACGGAGGCGGACGCACTGGTGAATAAGGCGCTCGATAGGCACATGAAGAAGTAGTCCATGAATGCGATCGACGAAGTGAAAAAATTGGATCTTCCCGCGGGGGAGTACCTCGTGTGTGGAAGCGGCATCATGAGTGCTCTGGGAATCCGCGAGTGCTCGGACATCGACTTGCTTGTCACGCCGAGCCTGTTCGAGGAGCTTAAGCGGCGCGGATGGGACTATCACGAGGTCGAGATCGACGGACGAAGCCGACCAAAGCTAACGTATGGTCCAGCGGAAGCGTATACGGAACTCTGGTATGGG
>CAYFZV010000099.1:0-3339 GCA_964347735.1 uncultured Gammaproteobacteria bacterium | reverse complement strand
CTATCACATCAGCGGGCTGATCGGAAGGAAATCAGGAAGCATTCCAGCACGACCAACGTGCCTGCGAAGAGCAGAAGATTCCACCAGGTCAGGAGCGCCTGTGATTGGAGGGCTAAGGCTCCGACAAAGAGGACGGTTAGGAGCAGGCTTTGGCGAAACGACACGGCAATATGCCGGGAAACGGCTTCGTGGCGCCGGAGCAGTGCGCGGACGACCATGCCCCCCATCGCAAACGTGCCGATCAGAGCCAGACTGAAGGCGGAGTAGAAGAGGAGAAGGCCGAGAAGCCCTGCCTCCTCGGGATCGACGATCCCGACGATGGAAAAAACGCCGAGCCAACAGAGCGCGGTCGAAATCGCCATCCAAAATAGGCACTGACGGAAGGTCATGGTCCTATTGTATCACCGCCAAGGAGAGAGCAGGAACCGGAGGCGGTCCGCCCCGGCTTCTTTCAACGCTTCGAGCAACGCCGTTTCTTCGGAGCGAAGGCATGCGGCGATCGAAGAAGATCGACAGGCCACGGTCAGCGTGCCGTCCTGGAAGCGCAGGACCTTGAAGCCGTCGGCCGCCACTTCCGGAAAACGCGCACGGGCGGCATCTTCGAACAACGCAAAAACACGGGCGCGCGCCACTTTCGGCGCCATGCCGTTTTTTTTGACCGCCTGCGGCAGGAGATGATCGATCCGTGTGAACATACCTTTCTTTATAGCACCTTGAAGCGGCAGATGTCTTTGAAGTCGCAGTATTTGCAGGTGTGCTCGCTCGGTGTCGGTGCGTATGCGGAAGCCTTAAGTTCCGTGATCTTTTTTTCGATCGAGGCGCGAACGTCGTCAAGATTCTCCTCGGGTTCGACTTCCTGCAGCACATCGTCTTTTAAGAACCAGAATGCCATACGGCTGGTTTTGGTCTGATAGACGTCGGCCAACGCAAGTTGGTAGATGCGCAGCTGTTCCTTCATGCCGGAGTCCAGGCGCTCTTTGGATTTGCCCGTCTTGTAGTCGATGATCACGGCCGTGCCGTCGGAGAGCTTGTCGATGCGGTCGATCTTGCCTTTCAACACGTAGCCGCCGATTTTAAGAGTGAACGGCGCTTCGGTCATCCAGGGCGTCGGCTTTTCTGCGAGCGTGCGCGCATGCGCGCGGCTGATCGCTTCACGTCCCGCGCGGTGGAAGCGTTCGCGCTCCTCCGCGTCGTCGTACCACTCCCCCGTCCATTGGTTTTCGTAGAGCGCCAGGAGCTCCTCGAGCGGCATTGGCGTTTCGGGGTTCGCTTTATACGCTTCGATGAACGTTTCGAGGACCGCGTGGATCAGCTTGCCGAAGTGGAGCGGGCCTTTGTCGAGCGTCGGAATTTTCAGGAGATGCGCGAATTTATACTGCAACGGGCAGTTTTCAAAGGCGGCCAGCTGCGAAAAGCTGAAACTTGACGGCAGCTGCAGGACAATCTTTTCCGCGCTTTCGTCCGACGAAGTTTCTGGTTCGTGAAAGCCTGATTTTTTCGGAGACGCGACGACTTGAATGACGGCTTTGTTTTCCTCGTCGGCGAACACTTCGTCGATGAAGCGCGACGGTTTCTTTTTTCGGCTTCCGCCGGAATCTTCCGCGGCGGTCAGATACAGGCGGTCCTTGGCGCGGGTGCAGGCGACGTAAAACAGGCGGCGCTCTTCTTCAAGGTGCGCATCTGCGCCTTCGTTCGGCGTTTCTTTGACCAGCGCGTCGGGAAACGGGATCGGCTCGCGGCGGTTGTCGCCCGGGAAGCGGCGCGACACGAGCTGCACGACGAAGACATTTTTAAATTCGAGTCCCTTCGACGTGTGGGCCGTCATGAGCTTGACCGTGTCCGGCCCCTCGGAGACGTCGGACGGGATGCGCCCTTCTTCGCCGGATTCCAGTTCCCAATCAAGCACGCGCATGAAGCCGCGCAGGGTCGGCCGGGGCTCGTCGTTTTCGTAGCTTTGGATGCGGCGCACGAGCTGGTTCAAATAGCTGATCGCTTCAAGCGTCTGCGGCGTTTCTTCCTTCAGCAGATCTTCGTAATAGCCGGTATCGACGAAAATTTCCTTGAGCAGCCGCGCCGGCGTGGTCTTGCGTGCGCGTTCGGCGTGTTTTTCGATCAGCGCCTGGATGCGGCGGAATTTCGCGAGCGTCTCGGGCGAAAAACCGAGCGTGCCGGCTTCGTGCAGCGCTTCATACAACGACCAGCTTTTGCGGTCCGCTTCGTGCGTCAGCTTCACGACATCGAGCGCGGGGATGCCGAAGATCGGCCACGAAAGCACGCGATGCAAGGCGGGGCTTTCGTGATAGTTGTCGAGCAGTTTGAAATAGCAGACCGCGTCTTGAATGACCGATTTCACGTACAGTCCTTTCGAGGCCACGTAGAGATGCGGGATGCCGCGTCGCGCGAAGGATTCCATGAACGGCTTGAGATGCGAGTTGGCGCGTGCGAGAATCGCGAAATCGCCCCAGCTTGCGTCGGGATCGTTTTCCTTGAGGCGCAGGATTTCTTCGGCCACATACCGCGCTTCGTCGTCGATGTCGGCCAGATTGGCATGGACGATCGCTCCCCCGTCGCCGCGCTCGGCTTTGAGGCGTTTGGACAATCCGAGCTTGGCTTCGAGCCGGTTCGGATCGTTGCGCTTGATGAAGCGGTAGCTGACGTCGAGAATTTCCTGCTTCGAACGGTAGTTGCGCGTCAGGAAGACCTGGGCGGCTTTCGGAAAATCATCTTTGAAGGCCAGGATATTCGAAACGCTCGCGCCGCGGAATTTATAGATGGATTGATCGTCGTCGCCCACGACGGTCAGGTTGCCTTCCGCGCCGGAGAGCAGTTTGACGAGTTCGTACTGCGCGACGTTCGTGTCTTGGAATTCGTCGACCAGGACGTATTTGAAACGCTTGCGGAATTCCGCGAGGACGGTCGGTCGTTCTCGGAACAGACGGATCGTTTCCGAGATGAGCGCGCCGAAGTCGAGCTGCTTTCTTTCGAGCAGAAGATTTTCGTAGACTTCGAACGCGCGGGCGACTTCGAGGACGCGCGCTTTTTCGTCCGGTTCCGCATCGAGGGCTTCCGCGTAGGCACGATACTGCGGCGGCGTGACGAGCTCGTCTTTCGCGTGGCTGAAATGATCGAGCAGGTAATGGATGAAGCGCGAGGGGTCGCCGAGCGGTCGATAGTATTCAAGGCCGAAATCCGTCAGGCGGTCGCGGACGCTCAACCACGCGCCGGTTTCGTCGAGGAGTTTGGCGTCAGCCGCCAGACCGATGTCGAGACCGCGTTCGCGGAGCACGCGTTCGCCGAAGCCATGGAACGTCAGCGCCCAAAGTTCGATGTAGCCGATGG
>CAYFZV010000098.1:0-3341 GCA_964347735.1 uncultured Gammaproteobacteria bacterium | reverse complement strand
GAGGGTCGAGGCGGGCGGCGTCTTGAGGATGAAGTCGAACGTGCGATCTTCATAGATGGTCAGGACGGCCGGAACGATGTCGCCCGCCATTTTGGCGGTGGCGGCGTTGAACTTCTGGACGAAGTCCTGGATGTTCACGCCGTGCTGGCCCAGGGTCGGACCGATCGGCGGAGCGGGAGTCGCTTTGCCGGCCGGGGCCTGGATTTTGACGATGGCTTTGACTTTCTTGGCCATGATATTGGTTTGCGCGTCGGAGAGAAGCTGGCTAAATGCCACGCCGCGCACGTAGCCGGAGAGTATCCCAAAAGCGGAAACTTGGCAAGACCCCAACCACCAGGCCGCATGAAGCGCAAACGCCCCGGCAACTGCCGCGGCGTTTTTGTGTTGAATAACCGCGTTGTTCTTCTCTTAGATCTTTTTGACTTGGAGGAAGTCGAGTTCGATCGGGGTTTCGCGGCCGAACATGTTGACGAGGACCTTGATCTTGCCGCGGGCTTCGTCGATTTCGGCGACTTTGCCTTCGAAGCTCTTGAACGGGCCGTCGGCGATCGAGACGGGGGAGCCGACTTCGACGTCGATCTTGTATTCCGGTTCCTCGACGCCCATGCGCTTCTGGAGCGATTTCACTTCCTCGTCGGAAAGCGGGGTCGGGGTGGTGCCGGTGCCGATGAAGCCGGTGACGTTCGGCGTGTTACGCACGACGTACCAGGAGTCGTCGGTCACGACCATTTCGACGAGCACGTAGCCGGGGAAGATTTTTTCTTCAACCGTCTTGCGCTTGCCGTTCTTGATCTTGATCTTCTTTTCTTTCGGAATCATCACACCGAAGATCTTGTCCTGCATGTCGAGCGATTCGATACGCTGCTTCAGGTTGTCGGAGACGTTCTCTTCGTACCCGGAGTACGTATGAATCGCGTACCAACGGCGGCCCTGCTGGAGTACTTGCTTCGGCATACTTATTTGGCTGCGATGATCGCTTGAAGGCCGATGTTCAGGCCGAAGTCGAGCGCGCCCAGGGCGACGGCCGTGCCGATGGACACGCCGACGACAAGCAGGGTCGAGATGACCGTCTCGCGGCGGGTCGGCCAGACGACTTTCTCGAGTTCTTCCTTGGCTTCGTAAAAGTACCGGATGACCTTATTTTCCTTGAAACTCATACCGTTTGAAGTTTTTTAAAGAGACCCCTGGGGGTCTCTGTTGTGCTCACACCATAGCATAGGAAGCGAAAGCTGTCAAAGCCGCCGGACTGTTGACGCCGGCGGTCGAACACGTAAGCTGTGACCGACGCGATCCAAGGAGGCCGGATGGAAAAGCGAGATTGGCTGGCTGAACGCTGGCTGCTCCGCCGCATCCGTCTGTGCGGATTCGCGGCGCCGAGCAATGAAACGATCGATGCGGCCGTACGGGCAGGGGCGGCTGTGAGCCGTCTGGCCGGCGCGGAAGCGTTGGAGGCGCTCATGCGACTCGGTCTGCTCGAACAGATCGACAGTATCTTGTTCTTGACCAAGGCGGGACAGACGGCTGCTGAAGTGGCTTCGCGTTTCGCGCGGCAACTTGGCGAACCGGCCGTACCGCTGCCGGAAACTCATCTCCCAACTGTCACGTGGGTCGATGCCGATTTCGACCTGATCGAGACCGTGCCGGAAACGGCGACGGTCGCACGAAAACCCAAGGAGGTTTCCATGTCGTTCTTTCGTTCGCCGGAAGAGGAGATATTCTCGCTCGACGATCCCGAGGCGGGACGCAAGCTGGCCAAGAATCTCGACAAGCGAAAGGTCCGGCTGGATTTTTCCGAACTCTGCGCGCACTTCCAATGTGGTACATACGAAGAGAAGTCGCGTTTGCGCAATTTCTTGATCGCACTGGACGCTCAAGATATTCTCGTCGAGGTGATGCCCAACCTGTATTGCCGTCCAGCATTGACCGTGGATCGCAAGGGTGCGGGAGACAAGAGCGCGTCGAAAGAAACCAAGAAGAAGATCCAAGGAGCACGACAGAAGCGCGAAAAAAAATCGGCGCCCAAACGCGACGAAGAAGCTGCCGAAGCAGTCGCAGCCGCGACGACCGAAACGACCCCATCCGAAGGCGTCTCCTGACGTCTTTTTTATTTGCCGGCGCATCTTGACACTGACGCGTTTTTCTGACATGCTCGGCTCGGCTCATTTCCCAGGGAGAATCCGATGTACCCAGAGTTCGATTCTGCAATGATCCCTGATCGCATCCTTGTCGGCCTCTCCGAAGAAGGCCCTGCGTCTCTGACGCGGCTCTACCATTTTTGCGGGGCGAAAAACGGCGGCGACCAGTATTTCGTGCGCCAGGCCGTGAAACAGATGGTGATGGATCGGCGGGTGCGGCAGCAGGGGATGGAAACGTACTCTCTGCCACCGGACACCGTCGTGCCGAAGGAATCCTTCGTCATTGCGGAACTGTCGACTGAACCGAAAGCGCCGGATCCGCCTCCACCGACGGAACCGGACGGACGATGGCTTCAGTCAGATACGCGATCGTCCGATGAGGCATTCGAAGCACCAGCGAAGCGGCCGCAAGCAAGACGCGGCGCGTTGCGCGATTGGATCCTGAAGAAGTTCTCCGCGTCGTCGGCGCCGGAATGCGCCGTCGGCGATCTGGTCGCAGAAGCGGTCGAAGCAGGCGTTTCCGCCAGCCAAGACAGTGCGGCGCAAGGTATCTCAACCATGGTGAAGAAAGGGGACTTGGAACGCGCCGCGCGCGGCTACGTCCGCCTTCCCACCGTAATCATTCCTCCGCCTCCGGACATTCCGTCCAGCGGCATGTCGGAAATCACGCCACCCGTCACAGAACCCCCAGCACAGGAGATCGAAGCGATGCAGACCCAGACGCAGAAGAATACGAAACGTAGCGGCGCCAAGAACGGACATCGAGCAGCCACCAGCCGAACCGAATCCGTCAACAAGACCGAGTGGGTCGTGTCAGCCGTGACGGATGCGGGCGGTATCGCAACTTTCGCTGATCTGTGGAAGCGCGCGCAAAAAGAAGACATCTTCAAAGAGCAGAGCGGCCTCGGTTCCGCTCTCTCCAGCCTCACGAAGCAGAAGCGACTCAAGAAAGTCGAGCGCGGCGTCTATGCAACCCCAGAAGCGAAGGTCGTCTACGACCCGAAGAAGACGGGTTCCAAGAAGGTCTCGCCCGCGAAAAAGGCGGTCGTCAAAACGGCCAAGCCTGCCACGTCCGGCAAGCCGGGTCGGAAGCCAGCGGTGCTTCGAGATGTCTACGATCAGATCGATCAGAAGATCGACGAGAACAAGACGGATCTGAAGTCCGCGACCGCCGGCATTCGCGAGGTCGATCAGCAACTGAAAGAT
>CAYFZV010000097.1:0-3346 GCA_964347735.1 uncultured Gammaproteobacteria bacterium | reverse complement strand
ATAAACCGAACAAGATTCGTGTTCAGAGAGCCTTGAAACGGGGTCTTTTTTTACGTACGATGGAAAGGAAGATTCTAATCACGCGCACGCCTCTATGGGTGAAGTTAAACCCGCGGTCGAAACATTCGCGAAGATCAAGGTCGTCGGCGTCGGCGGTTCCGGCAACTCCGCCGTCAACCGCATGATCCTGTCGAAAATCCGCGGCGTCGAATTCATCGCCGTCAACACCGATGTCCAGGCATTGCATCATTCGCACGCGCCTGTGAAGTTGCATATCGGCAAAACCGTTACGCGCGGCCTCGGCGCGGGCATGGATCCGGAGATGGGCAAGCGCGCCGCTGAAGAAAGCGCCAACGAAATCCGTGAAGCGCTCAAAGATGCCGACATGGTGTTCGTGACATGCGGCATGGGCGGCGGTACCGGCACCGGTGCCGCTCCGATCGTGGCTGAAATCGCTCGCGATCTCGGCGCGCTTACGGTGGCCGTCGTTACACGCCCCTTCGCTTTCGAAGGTGCTAAGCGCCGCGAAGTCGCGGAAGCCGGATACAAGGAACTGAAGGAACGTATCGACACCATCATCACGATCCCGAACGATCGCGTGCTCGGCTTGATCGACAAGACCACTTCGCTGCTCGACGCCTTCAAGATCGTCGACGACGTGCTGCGCCAGGGTGTCCAAGGCATCAGCGAACTCATCACTGTGCCGGGCCTCATTAACGTCGACTTTGCCGACGTGAAGGCGATCATGCTCGGCCAGGGTTCGGCCCTTATGGGCATCGGTCGAGGCTCCGGCGAAGGCCGCGCTGTCGAGGCTGCCAAACAGGCTATCGCGAGCCCCTTGCTTGAAGTCTCGATTGACGGCGCGCGCGGCATTTTGTTCACCGTCACGGGCGGCCAGAGTCTGGGTATGAAGGAAGTCGCCGATGCCGCCGCAGTCATCACCGAAAAGGCCGACGAAGGCGCCAAAGTCATCTTCGGTGCGGTCATCGATGAGTCCATGAAGGACGAAGTCAAGGTTACTGTGGTCGCCACGGGTTTCGACGGTCAGGAGCGCACACAGATGACGTCCTCTATGAAGAGCGTGCTTTCCGCCGGTTCGATTTCGCCCGCGCCCAAGCCCTCCATTTTTGCCCCCAAGCCGGTCGAAGCGCAGCAGCCCATTGCTCCGCGGCCGATCGAGGCCAAGCCCCAGCCCGTCGCTGTGCCGGCCGCTGCTTCGATGTTGCCGAAACGCATCAAATCGCTTGATGCCGAACCCCAGCGTTTCCGCCCGGCCTCTCCCGCTCCGCAACCGGCCGGCACCGCCGCCGAAGAAGAGGAGCTCGACATCCCCGCCTTCATTCGCAAGAAGATGCTGTGAGATGCGTCGCGTGCAATCATAAGGACACAAAAGTCGTCGATTCCCGTCTGTCACAAGGCGGGATGAGCATTCGCCGTCGTCGGCAGTGCCTGAAGTGCCATTTCAGGTTTTCAACGGTCGAAGAAAGCGAAATTCTCGAACTGACCGTCGTGAAGCGCGACGGTCGCCGCGAAACGTACATGCGCGAAAAGCTGGAATCGGGATTGCGCAAAGCCATTCAAAAGCGCCCGATCACGGCCGAGGCGTTCAAGGATCTGGTCAATCAGGTCGAACGCGATCTCCAAAAGCGCAAGAAGAATGAAGTCACGAGCCGCGAAGTCGGCGAGATCGTCATGAACCGCTTGAAGACGGTCGATACCGTCGCCTACATCCGTTTCGCCTCCGTCTACCGTGCCTTCGAAGACGTGAAGACGTTTCAGGAAGCGCTCGAGCACCTCGCCAAATCCAAGAAGAAACGCTGATCGACCGTATGGAGGAAACGTACGTTCAGAAAAAAAAGCGCCGCACGCCTTTGACGTATGTCATCGTCGCCAGTTTCCTGCTCGGAAGTTTTTCCGGCGCGGCCTTCGGCGTCATCTTCGCGATTTCTTTGAATCACAAATATTATCCGTGGCGCGGACCGACCGATCCGGGTGCCGCCGTCGTGAAAGAAACCGTTTCCGCGGAAGACCGCCGCGTCATCGATCTCGTCCGAAAGGTGTCACCCTCGGTCGTGAGCGTCGTCGTCAGAAAAGACGTCTCCAAGCTTTATGACAGCACCGGTCCGTACGGCATGTACGGTTTCGAGGTGCCGCTCACGCCCGCGAAACCCGGGCAGAAACAGGAAATCGGCGGAGGCACGGGTTTCGTCATTTCCGAAGACGGCCTGATTCTCACGAACCGCCACGTTGTTGACGATGAGGACGCCGAGTACGAGATCGTCATGTTCGATGGAAAAGCGTATACGGCACAGGTGTTAGCGCGCGACTCGATCCTCGACGTGGCCGTCTTGAAGGTCCAAGCGACGGGATTGACGGTGGCGACGCTGGGTGATTCGGATCAGCTCTCCGCCGGCGAAACGGTCATTGCGATCGGCAATTCCCTGTCGGAATACCGCAACTCGGTGACCAAAGGCGTGATTTCGGCGATCAATCGCCGGGTGATCGCGGGCAACGGGTTTGGGGATTCGGAAATCCTCGAGGAAGCGCTTCAGACCGACGCGGCCATCAATCCGGGCAATTCCGGCGGGCCGCTCGTGGATCTTGAAGGCGATGTGATCGGCATGAACACAGCGGTCAACCGTTCCGGGCAGTCGATCGGTTTCGCGATTCCGATCAACGCGGCGAAAGTCGTGATTGAAAGCGTGAAGGCGCACGGCAAGATCGTTCGCCCCTGGCTTGGCGTGCGCTATTCGATGCTGACGCCCGAAGCGGCCAAAGCCAACGGTCTTAGTGTCGATCATGGCGCGTTGCTTGTGGGCGGTTCCCAGAACGGGGAAGGATCAGCGGTCGTGACGGATTCTCCTGCGGATAAAGCCGGTCTGAAAACGGGCGACGTTCTCCTTGATGTCGATGGCATGCGCCTCGACGATCAGCACCCACTCTCGAGCCTCATCGCGAAAAGGCGCGCCGGCGATACGGTGCACATCCGGATTTTGCGCGACGACGTTGAGCGCGTCGTTCCCGTCGTACTCGGCACCTTGCCCGAAGCGACGAACTAGTATGATTTTTAAACGCACAAAAATCGTCTGCACGATCGGGCCGGCCTCGTCGTCGCCGGAGATGCTGACCGACATGATTCGCGCCGGCATGAATGTGGCACGACTCAATTTTTCGCACGGCACGCACGAAGAGCATGAGAACGTGATCCGTGCGATCCGTCACGCCGCCGACGCGCTCGGCGAGCCGGTTGCGATTCTGCAGGACCTGCAGGGCCCGAAAATCCGCGCAGGCGTTTTACCGAAGGAAGGCGTGGAGCTCAAGGCGGGTGGTCGGGTGACATTCACGA
>CAYFZV010000096.1:0-3426 GCA_964347735.1 uncultured Gammaproteobacteria bacterium | reverse complement strand
CCGACTTTCACCAGGGCGCGCGGGTGGTCGATGCGCTGCCAGGCGATTTCGGAAATGTGGACGAGGCCTTCGAGGTTGTCGAACTTCACGAAGACGCCGAAGTCGGCAATGGCCGTGATGGCGCCTTCGACGAGGTCACCGAGCTTGTACTTATCAAGCACGCCTTTCTGGGCTTCTTCCCAGACGGACTTTTCGGAGACGATCAGTTTTTCTTCGCGTTCGTTCACGTCGATGACTTTGACTTTCATCGAAGTGCCGACGAAGCTCTTCAGCTTCTCGAGGATCTTGATCTTGTCGCCGCCCGAGACGCGGGGGTAGTTGTCGGGGGAGAGCTGCGAAACCGGCAGGAAGCCGTTCACGTGATTGACGCTCGCGAGGAGGCCGCCCTTGTTGGCTTCGATGATCTTGGCGTCGATGAGCTCGCCGGAGTCCATGAGCTTGCGGAGAACTTCCCACGCCTTCTGCTGACCGGCGTAGCGGAACGACAATTCAACCTCGCCGAGTTCGTTCTCGAGGTCGATGACGGTGGCTTCGACGTCCTGGCCGACGGCCAGTCCGGAGTATTCGACGGCTTCCGCGAACAATTCGCGGCCGCGTACGACGCCTGTTTTATAGCCTTCGATGTCGATGCGGATTTCGTTCTTTGAGAGCGAGATGATGATGCCCTTCACGACGTCCCCGACTTTGGGGATTTTCAGCCAAGCTTTGTCGTCGAGGAGGGTTTTAAGGTCAACGTAAGCGGTTTTAGGTTCTGACATAGGGGCATTAAGAGTTAACTTTTCCTAAACAAATTCGGGCCTTTTAAAAATTAGTGATGGAGCCGCCCGATGGCCCCTTTTATCCGCTGCGAGTATAGGCGAAAGAGGGGGAATTGACAAGCCCCCGGAATTAGGCTAAGAGAAGGGGGTCCGAATGATCCTGCACTACCCCCGGAGGTACCCATGGGAACGCTCGTTTTTTGCCTGATTGCCGTATACGCCTTCTACAAATATGCCCGCTACGCGCAGCGGCGCCGTGAAGAAGCAACGCAAGCGGTTCTCAATAGGATCGCAAGCGGCGAACAACGCGCGGTCTGGGTGTATCTCGACCGTACGATGATCGTCCCTATCACGTACATGCCCTTTAAACGACAGTGGGACTTCGTGCGCACCTTACGCGAGCAGGGCTTGATCAGTTTGGAACACGTGCTGCCGCACGAGCGCAGCTACATGAGCGATCGGTACAAGGTCATCCTGCGTCTCACGGACAAAGGACTCGCCGAGCTCAAAGAGTTGCGCGCCAAAACCGCGCCGCCGTTCGCGCGTACTGCAAGGAGCTGATGTGATCACGATCAGTACCGTCACGATAGTGCCGGGATGGCGGTTAGCGGAAGGTACGCCGATCACATGCCCTGTCGGCGAAACGTCCATCGCGTTCATGCGACGCGTGAGGGACGAACCGGTCTGCGTCGAAGGGCTCGATGACGGCATGATCTTCGTTAAGGAGGCGATCGACGATTCCGAAGTCGCGCATACCTATGAAGGGGAAGACCCTTTGCTGCGCTTCATCCGCGAGGCGCTCTGGTATCACACGCGCCATCCGCACGCCGCCGCCCGCGTCGATCAGAAACGGCACAGGCCGCTCGAGCGCTACTGCCAGAAGTACCGGAAAAACCTCCGGAATGAAGCCGTGTTCTTTCCGAAGAGCGAAAGCGGAGATGTGCGCGTCCACTGGAAGCACGCACTGCTCTTCGCCGCCCGCATCAACGACCGCGGCTTGATCAGCCGAGCGCTCACCAAGACCGACACCGAATTCGAGACCTTTATCGAAGAGCGCATCGAAGCGCTCGCGACGTCACGCTGAACGTGACGTTTTTTATTTTTCACGGGGCGTATATACTGCATGCATATGAAGAAACACTTTCTCGCCTTCGCATCGGCGATGCTCCTGATCGGCGCCGGCTGCGTTTCAACCCCGGCCCCGCTCGTTTCAAATGAGCCCGTCGCGCAGGAACCCGCTCCGCAACCTCAAGAACAAAACCCGACCCCGACGCCTGCACCCGCTCCGACTCCGACTCCGACTCCCGCACCTACACCCGCCCCGGCTCCGAAGCCCACGCCTACACCCACTCCCACGCCGACTCCTGCACCCACCCCGGCCCCTGCGCCCGCACCGAGCGGCGACACAGCCGTGAAAAGCTACACGATGACGGAAGTCGCCACTCACAATGACGGCACGAGCTGTTGGTCGGTGGTTAACGGCAACGTCTATGATCTGACGACTTGGATCGGTAAACATCCGGGCGGCAGCAACGCGATCCTCATGCTCTGCGGCAAGGACGGCTCCACCGCCTTCAACGCGCAGCACGGCGGATCGGCCATGCAGGAAAACAAGCTCGCCTCCTACAAGATCGGCGTCCTCAAGCAGTAAAAAAGAAAAGCCCCACAAGGGGCTTTTATCGTTGACAGGGCACTTCTTTGTTTCTAGGATGCATCGGCAACCACGCGGTTGTTGGAGGTCACCGTGGAAAAGTTCGCAGAACCCGCTCGCAAGCCGACGGGCTTGGATATTGTCCTTTTGATCGTCATGGGAGCCGGACTCCTGATGTTCGCATCAGGCATCATGATTGGCATCACCATCAATCCGTACGCGAACATGCACGGACGCATGGTCGCCTACGCCTTCGGCCTCGGCGGACTGACCGTCGGTGTCGCGTGTATGTCGGCCATGGAGAAAAAGGCTGTCCGGCGCATCATTCTCGCGTTCTTCGCCGGCGCCAGCGCTGTCACCTTCGCCTACCAGCTCACCCAAACGTTCTGACCCGCAAGGGTCTTTTTCTTTCCATTGACACTTTCAGTTTTCAGACATACGTTATCGCCAGTTCTTTTAAGGAGGCTCTCATGCGCGCCGTCATTCTCGCGTTTTTCCTGGTTTCACTTGCATCCTGCAAAAAGAAGAAGATGGAACCGTTGTTGCAGGGTGATACGCCCGACCCAAAGCCACATACCGACGTCGCCCCCGCTCCCATCAACGACCTCTTCATCGTGATCAAGGTTCGCCCATACGGTCATAAGGACATGCTTGGTCTTGCGGTCGTTGAAGACGGCACGCGGGAACGCTCGACGTTAATCGTGCCGTCTGCCATGGGCCTGAAGAATGGCGACGTGGTCAGGCTGCAGCAGGTGTGTTATCGGGCAAATGAAAAGTATTCATCCGAAAAAACCCTGACCGTCCGTGATGCGTGCACGGATATCGTCGTTCCCTACGTTCCGCCGACCGCCGAAGCGTCACAGAAATGACCCGCAAGGGTCTTTTTTCGTTCTCCCGACCCCTTGCCCAGTCGGGGTACGGATGCTAAAGTGGGCACGTAAAAACAGCCTCACGCCGCCTCCCATGACGATTCAGTTTTTCGGTGTTTCCTGCTTCAAGATCACGACCAAAATCGGT
>CAYFZV010000095.1:0-3433 GCA_964347735.1 uncultured Gammaproteobacteria bacterium | reverse complement strand
GTCTACGACATCCGTCGACACGACGATTTTGTCAGGCGTCTCCGTGAAAGGTACCTCTTTTCGTGACGATCCGGCCCACCTTGACGGAAAGGGCCTTTTTTGTTACCTTCACCCTCGTCCTCCGCCCGTCGGCGGAACCAGAAAGCGAGCCAATTTCCATGACCGTCGAGGTCGAAACGCACAAGAAAACGCCTGTTCTTCGGTGGATTCTGATGATGGCCGCACTTTACTTCCCGATGGTCCACATGGGCGGATTTCCAGCGGCCACGCTTTGCATGGCTGTGATCCTCGTGGTCATCGGGCTGATCCTCCTTCTTGGGGAAGCCATGGGCGACGTGCGCGTCCCCAAGAAGGTGCCCCTCGTACCCGCCGAACCCGCACCGCTCGCCGACGACTCAATGAACGTGAGCCGCGCCGCCTGATTCAGGCGGTTTTTTCTTTGTATGCTATAATGTAAACGTTATGACCTATCGCAAACTGCAGGTCTACTTCTTCCTTGTGATCTTCGCCCTGACGCTCGTCGTGGCGTTTCTCGTGTTCCGCCCGTATCTCGGGCTGATGGTCTTCGCCGGTATTTTGGCGGTCCTGATGCAGCCGGTCTACGACTACCTGCGCCGGCACTTCCGAAAGAATGCCACGCTGGCCGCTCTCTCCACGGTTTTTCTGACGCTGATGCTCGTGCTTCTGCCGCTCCTGTTCATGGTGGCCTCGCTCACGACGGAAGCGATCCTCTTATTCAACAAGGTGCGCACGCAAGCGAATTTTGAAGATTTGTCCATCGCGTTGGCGAAAATCCTCGGGCCAGAACAAGCACAATCGATTGCCGACCAACTCGGACGCGCCGTTAGCGACGTTGCGTCATATGTCCAGCCGTTCATCACCGGCATCACCTCCAACATTTTCGCGATTTTCTCGAACACGCTTTCGTTCATCCTCGGGTTCGTGATCATTCTGCTCGGCATGTACTACCTGCTCAAAGACGGACCCGAGTTGAGGCGCCAGGTCCTCGCGCTTTCGCCCCTGGCCGATGAAGACGACACTTCGATCCTCGACCGCATCATCGACGCGATCAAGGGGGTGGCCTACGGTCAGTTCGTGATGGCTCTCATCAAGGGCGTGATCGGCAGCTTGATCTTCTTCCTGCTTGGCTTGCCCGCGCCGATCTTCTGGGGCGCGATGATCGCGCTCACGAACTTCATTCCGGGCATCGGCACCGCGCTCGTGACCGTGCCGTTCATCATCTACCTGTTCGCGGTCGGCCGCATGTGGTCGGGTTTCGTGCTCTCGGCCGTCAGTCTTCTGGCCATCGGTTTGATCGACAATTTCCTGATGCCGCATGTGATGCGTTCGAGGATCAAGATCCACCCGCTGCTCATCCTGCTTTCGATACTCGGCGGCCTCCACCTGTTCGGTGCCTTCGGCATCTTCTTCGGCCCGATCACGCTTTCCATCACGATCGCGCTCATCGACATCTACAAAAAAGAATTCCGTTCCTCGGTCGAACAATTGGACGGAGAGTAGGGAATTGACAAGCGCGGAAAAAGGTGCTGAACTGCGGTCAGCACCTTTTTCTTTGGGAGGGAAACATGCGAGAGCCGCCTTGGAACGTTATCACCCTGCAATCCGTGGTGGTGCCCGAGAAGCCGGGTCTCATGGTGATTGCCGAGCTGGCCAAGATCGCGCCGGGGTTTTTCCCGAACGACGCGGCTCCGCGCGTATACTCGATCTCGAACACGACGAAGAAATGGAGTCCTCGCGGAGGCCATTACCATCCGGAAGGCGGAAAGCGCGAACTGATCATCGCCCTCAAAGGCACGATCGAATTCAGCATGCATTCCTCGGACGGATGCGGTTTCGCGGTGCTGGAATCGCCGCAGCAAGGCCTGCTGATCCCAAACGGAATCTGGCATGGCGTACGCATGAGTCCCGGCGCGATTCTGCTCTCGATCGCATCGACGCTCTACACGCAAGGCGAATCAATTACTTCTAAACCCTGCGGTTGTCCGTAGGGTTTTTCATATAAAGAAAAAAACTGCTCATCAGAGCAGCTTGCGGAGTTTCGCGAGGAGGAACGCTGACATGGTGTAACCGTCGCGCAGGCGATGGGCGATTCCATCGATCTCGTAGTACCCCTTCTGCAACGCACTCTCGTACGCTTCCGGCACGAGCGCGACATGTCCGGCGATCGTCGCATCTTCGACATGGTCGATGGGCTGGCCGCCGAGGGCCACGAGATACACAGGAATCGCGTCGCCAACCAGGCCGCGTTCCGAGACGAAATCTTCGCAGAGCAAGGACATCTGCGAGATCGGACGTCCGATCTCATCTCGGACGCAGCGCTCGACGCTCTCCTCGCGTCGCTCGCTATCTTTGGCGATTGTGCCCTGCCCCTCGAGCATCCAGTGGCGCGTCGCATGCCGGTAGGTGCGGTTCAGCACCAACCGGCCGTACGTATCGTACGCCAGGATGAAAATGCCGGGGTTGCCTTTCAAGCGGTTCTTGTAGACGACACGGATGTAGGTGCCAAGGCGCGGCTCCACACTGCCTGGCTTAGGCGGAAAGAGAACCAGGTCGCGCAGGAAATACACATACCTGTCCTCGTACATAATGCCCATCGGCTCACCGCCGGCCTTTAGGTGCTGACGGATCCGCATCGGCTGCGTGACGATTTCGAGCTCACCCTTGCGCCAGTCGCCCACGGGCTCGTTCAGGCGCTCAAGGAGTGCGAAATAGCGTTCTCTTTTTGCGCGATCGGTTTCAGTATCCAAGTGACCCTCCAGGTGAAAGAACGCCTGCAGCTTGGTCCAAAAAAACCTTTTTGTCAAGCCTGCGGCGACCCTTTACGGTTTAGGCATTTTCTGCTAGCGTTAAAGCAAGTTATGAAAGCTTTGATCACGGCGGGCGGACGCGCGACGCGCCTCCGGCCCATCACGTATACGATCAACAAGCACCTGATTCCGTTGGCCAACAAGCCGATGCTCTTTTACGCGATCGAGAAATTGGCCGCGGTCGGCGTGAAAGAGATCGGCATCAGCATGAATCCGGGCGAAACGGAGCTGCAGAAGACGATCGGCGACGGCGCGCGCTGGGGCGTGAAGATCGTCTACATCGAGCAGGCGGGCGGACCGCTCGGCATCGCGCACGTGGTCAATAATGCCAAGGATTTTCTCGGAGAGGAGCCGTTTATCTTCTATCTCGGCGACAACATCATTCTCGGCAGCCTCCAGCGCTTCGTCGAGAAGTTTGAAAAAGAAAAACTCAATTGCGTCTTGGCGCTTTCCAAAGTGAAGGACCCGCAGCGCTTCGGCGTTCCGCAGATCGAAAACGGCCGCATCGTCCGCGTGGACGAGAAGCCGTCCGAACCGAAAAGCGATTACGCGGTCACGGGCATTTATGTCTACGATAAAACGTTCTTCGAGGCTTTCGCGCACAT
>CAYFZV010000094.1:0-3466 GCA_964347735.1 uncultured Gammaproteobacteria bacterium | reverse complement strand
GATGCTCGCCAGAAGCTTTTGTATAAGCTGCGCCATGCGGTGACGCTGTCTCAAGCCGCCCATCAACAACGCGAACTGGAATTTAAGAAAGTCGGCGAGGTCGTTGCCAAACTGACGGCACCAGCTAATCGAATCGGTATCTTGCTGGATGTTCCAGGTGCGGGACTCGCCCGCATCGTCGTCGGTGGGGCTGAGTATTATGCCAACGTGGATCCCCGCGTCTCCGAGACGGATCTGAAGATCGGAAGTCAGATTCTGGTCAACGAAGCCTATGCAGTGATCAAGACGCTCGGGTACGATCGGAATGGGCCTATCCTGAAGCTGGCTGAGGCCATGCTTGACGGACGGTTGCGGTTTGAACAGGAGATGGGCCGGCAATCGTTGATTCTACAGCGGTCGACTGATCTCGTCGGCGTGGAGCTCAAGGCGGGTGGTCGGGTGACATTCACGACGGGTGAAACGGCGATCGACGGCCTGCGCCTGCCGGTCACCTACGAGAATCTGCATCAGGATGTGAAAGCTGGAGAACGCATCTTGCTCGATGACGGGCTCCTTTCCGCCAAGGTGATCGAGGTCAAGGACCGTGACGTGATCTGCGAAGTCATTGACGGCGGTATTCTCACTTCACACAAAGGCGTCAATTTTCCCGATTCGAAACTCTCCATTTCTCCGATCACGGAAAAAGACAAAGCCGACCTCGTCTTCGGCGTCGCGCAAGGCGTTGATTTCGTGGCGTTGTCGTTCGTCCGTTCCCCGCGCGAGATTCATGAACTGCGCGCGTTGATCAACGATCCATCCATCCGCGTCGTGGCCAAGATCGAAAAGCGGGAAGCGGTCGCCTGCATGGACGAAATTATCGAGGCGGTCGACGTCATCATGGTGGCGCGGGGCGACTTGGGTATTGAAATGGAGGCCGAACGCGTGCCGATTGTGCAGAAGCAGCTCATTGCCCGGTGCCGCGCCGCCTCCAAGCCGGTCATTGTCGCCACGCAGATGCTCGATTCGATGATTCGCAATCCGCGTCCGACCCGGGCCGAAGTGTCCGACGTGGCCAATGCCGTGATCGATCATGCCGACGCGGTCATGCTGTCCGGCGAAACGGCCGGCGGCGCGCACCCGCTCGAAGCGGTCACGATCATGGCGAAGATCGCGCTTGAAACGGAAGCATCCGTGTTCGACGATGTTGCGGTCGAGTCTCACGCGGGTGCGGTCTCCCCGGAGGAAGCGGTTTCGGAAATCGCGAACGTGCTCGCGCGCGAAACGGATGCGAAAGCGGTTCTCGTCGCTTCGGCGACCGGTGACCTCGGGCGTACGGTCAGCCGTTTCCGTCCGGAAATGCCGATCGTGGTCGCGACTGACGACCCGAAGGTCCGGCGGCAGCTTGCAGTGACATGGGGTGTGCTGCCGATTTTGCAGAAACGCACAAAGAACGCCGACGACTTTTTCAAACACGGCGCTGAAGCGCTCAAGAAGCTCGGAGCGGCCAAGACAGGCGACAAAGTCGTGGTGGTCGGCGGCAATCCGATCGGTCCCTTGGCGGATCGCGTCGAAATCCGGGAACTCGCTTGAACGTGGTACACTAAAGAAGCTATGGGGTGGAGGAAGTCGTCTCATTTCCGTCTGAACATCGGATTGAAAGTGGCCGCGACGGTCATCTTTTTCGAGGTGTTGATGATCGCGACGTACTTCATCGTCACGAAATTGATTTTCGACGACCAGGACTTCATTCGCGTCCTGAACCTGAACCGGCAGCACATCATCATCATTATTCTCGTGTCCACGCTGGTGTTGGCGGGCTACCTCACGTACCTGGTCATCACGCGTATCTTCGGGCCGGTGGCCATGCTGACGCGGGGCACGGAAGAGATCATGAAGGGCAACCTGGATTTTCACCTCAAGGTGAAAACCGGCGACGAACTTGAGGTTTTGGCCGAACGTTTCGATTCGATGGCTGCAACGCTCAAGGCTGAACGCGAATCGCTTGAGAACAAGGTGCGCGAGCGCACGCGTGCGCTTGAAACCGCGCAAACGAAGGAAAACGAGCGCCAGCATGAAATCCTCAAGCTGAAGGACGAATTCTTGTTCGTCGCGGCGCACGAATTGCGTACGCCGGTCACATCGATCCGCTGGAGCCTAGAGTCGATCGCCGACCGTCGCATGAGCGGGGAGATACGTCAGGCGTTCGACGACGCCATGAACGCCAGCAAGAGCCTGGCGACGCTCGTGGAAGACCTGCTCAACATGGCGCGCCTCGACGTCAAAGGCATTCCGTTCAAGAAGGAATTCGTCAATCTTCTCGGAGCGGCGCAGGAGATTATCAAGGAAATGCAGCCGATCGCGCATAAGAAAAAAATCGGGTTGGAGATCGATGTGGATGAAAGTCTCGTGGCCATGGCGTTGGCCGACGAACGCCGCGTCAACGAAGTGCTGACGAACCTGGTGTCGAACGCGGTGAAATACAACCGCGAAGGCGGACACGTGAAGATCCGCATCACGCGCGAAGAACCGTATCTGCGCTATGACGTGATCGACGACGGGCCCGGCATCGCGGCGGACGAGCAGAAGCATCTCTTTGAAAAATTCTGGCGCGCCAAATCCACGAGCGGCATCGAAGGCAGCGGTCTCGGCCTGTTCATCGTCAAGCGCCTGGTGCAAGGCATGAACGGCACGATCACCTTCAAGAGCGTGCCGAACAAGGAAACGACATTCACGGTGAAGCTTCCATCCGCGAAATCATAAAAAATCCCGACGTCAGGTCGGGGTTTTTGTTTCCGGGACTTCCGGGCAGGGCGGATGCTTGAGCTCGTGCTTGCGCTTGGACGTATGCGTCAGACCGAGCGCGATGAGTAGGAAGCAGATCATTTCGGTCATGCCTTCGGGCAGGCGGTAGTCGCCTACGCTGCAGAGCTGGAAGAGACTCATCGCGATGAAGCTGATGAACCAGGCCAACACGAGCAGGTGACCGGCCTTGGTGGTCGGAGACCTTGTGCCGTTGTGCCAGCGCTGGATTTCTTTCGGCAGCGTATAGAGCACGCCGACGAAGACCATGTGCACGATCACGAGCGCGTACGGCGCGGTGTGGGTTTGCCGGGCGTAGGCGAACCACATGATCGACAGGTGGAAGAGCGAGTAGGCGACGCTTGAGAGGTACAGCTTGCGGTCGTCGGGCTCGGTGGCGCGGACGAACGAGTCGAAGAGTTTTTCAAAGCTCACGGCAGACCTCCTTTCAAGCGGTCTGCTCCCACCGTATCGGCGCGTACGTTTGCCGTCCAGCCGTCGTCGGGGTACCTTGTGGATAAGATTCTTCACGCATCCGCATGGCTCTCCTCGAATTTTACGGAAAAGAATGCCCGCACTGCGTCCGCATGGTGCCGCTCGTCGAGCAATTGGAAAAAGAGCTGGGCGTCGAAGTGAAAAAAATGGAAACCTGGCACGACGAAGCAAACGAGAAAGAGCGCGCCAAGCA
>CAYFZV010000093.1:0-3543 GCA_964347735.1 uncultured Gammaproteobacteria bacterium | reverse complement strand
TGCCGGCGTTGATTTCCTTGACGATGCGGTCTGTGATCTGCGGCGCGGACATTTCCGGCTGCTGGTCGTACGACGAGACTTTCGGCGAAGGGATGATGACGCGCTCTTCGCCCGGAAACGGATCTTCCTTCATGCCGTTCAAGAAGAAGGTGACGTGCGCGTATTTTTCGGTCTCGGCGATATGCAGCTGCTTCATGCCGGCGTCCGAAACGACCTTCGCCAAACACGTCGAAACCGGCTCGGGCGGAAACGCCACTTCGACCGGCAATCCCTTTTCGTATTCGGTCATGGTCACGACGGTCAGTTCCGGCATGGCGGTCCGCGCGAACTTGTTGAAGTCCGGCAATGCCAAGGCCTTCGTCATTTCGCGCGAACGGTCGGGGCGGTAGTTGAAGAAAATGACCGCGTCTCCGTCTTCGATCCGCGCGACCGGCTCCCCTTTCTCCGTGATCACGGTCGGGATGAATTCCTCGTCATAGATTTTCTTGTCGTACGAATCCTTGATCGCCTGAATCGGATCGTCGCTCATGACGTCGGCTTTGCCTTCGACCATGGCGCGGAAGGCCTTTTCGACGCGGTCCCAGCGGTTGTCGCGGTCCATCGTGTAAAAACGTCCCGAAAGCGTGGCGATCGCGCCCACGCCGTTCTTCTTCATGCGTTCCTGCACCGTCGTAACAAAATCGATACCCGCGTTGAACGTGGTGTCGCGTCCGTCGAGAATGGCGTGCAAATACGTTTCCTTCACGTTCTCCGCTTTGGCCAAATCAAGCAACGCAAGCACGTGATCAAGCGAAGCGTGCACGTTGCCGATCGAGGTCAGTCCCAGAAGATGGAGTTTCGATTTCTTTTCCTTCACGTGTTCGATCGCTTTTCTAAAAGCGGCGTTCACCGCGAATTCGCCGCTCTGAATCGAGCGGTTGATGCGCGGCAGACTCTGGTAGTACACCTTGCCGGCGCCAATCGTGAGGTGGCCGACTTCCGAGTTGCCCATCTCGCCCCACATCAGGCCGACTTCTTCGCCGGAGGCCTGGATCGTCATGGCCGGAAATTTCGCAGCGCATTCGCGAAGATGCGGCGTTTTCGCCATCGCGAGCGCGTTGCCCTGGTCCGGCGGAGCGACGCCCCAGCCGTCGAGGATCAGCAGTACGACAGGTTTCGGTGTTGGCATAGTCAGAAAAGTCTACTCCGTTTCAATCAGCAAGCAAAGAGCGACCGCTCATGTCATCGGGCGGGCGGATACCCATGACGTCGAGGATCGTCGGGGCGACGTCGGCGAGCACGCCGCGCGGCAATTCGCGTCCGCCTTTGAGTTCGTTGCCGGCGATGAGAAACGGAACGGGGTTCGTCGAATGTTCGGTGTCGACCGCGCCGGTCGTGACGTCGATCATCGACTCGACGTTGCCGTGGTCGGCCGTGATCGCCAGGATCCCGCCCTGCGCCTCAATCTCTTTCCACAGACGACCGATCGACGCGTCGAGCACCTCGACGGCTTTCACGGCGGCTTCCAGGTTTCCGGTGTGCCCGATCATGTCGGCGTTGGCATAATTCACGCCGATGAAATGGTATTTTCCGGAGCGCACGCGCTTGAGCACCTCGTTGGTGATCTCCACGGCTTTCATCTCGGGCGCCATGTCGTAGCGCGGAATAGGCAGCGATTCGATCCTGAGACGATCTTCTCCGAATTGAGTGTCAGGGTAGCCACCATTAAAGAAGAATGTGATGTGCGAAAACTTTTCGGATTCGGCGACGTAAAATTGCCTATGTTCTTTGAGTACCGCCGGAAGCGCATTCTTGATTTCGCGCCCCGCATAGGCCGTCAGGATGTCGGGGAGATCGGGGCCGAAATCCGTCATCGCCACGAAGCGCGTGTTCTTCGGCCGCCGACGCCGCTTAAAAGAATGCGGGACGCTCTTTTCGAAATCCTCGATCAGAAACGCTTTGGCCAGCTGACGCGCGCGGTCGGAACGCAGGTTGAAAAAAAATATCGCGTCGTTGTCGCGCATCGTTGCGAGCGGACGCCGATCCTTGTCGACAATGACCGTCGGGATGGCGAACTCATCCGTTTCGCCGCGATTGTAGGCTTGCAGCAGCGCCGTCTGCGCATTCGCGGCCGCCAACCCCTCGCCATTCACGATCGCATGATAGGCCAGATCGATGCGGTGCCAGTTGCGATTGCGGTCCATCGGATAAAACCGTCCCATGATCGTGGCGATGCGTTCGCCCGGTTTGAGGCGCGCCTCGATCTCGTGAATCTGCGCGGTCGCGGAAAAACGCGGGCTGTCGCGCCCGTCGGTGAAAAGATGCAGCGCCACGTCGCTGACACCCTGACGCCGGCAGAGTTCGAGGAGTCCATAGAGATGATCCATGCTCGCGTGCGCCGAATTACCCGAAGAAATCATGCCCATCAGATGCGCTCGTGTTTTGTACTTCTTCACGTGCTTCAGCGCTTCAAGAAAAGCAGTGTTCTTGAAGAAGATGCCGTCCTCGATCGCCTCGCTGATATACGCCGCGTCTTGTTTGACGATGCGGCCCGCGCCGAGATTCATGTGTCCCGCTTCGGAATTACCGGGTTGATGCTTCGGCAAGCCGACGTGCTGGCCATGCGCGAACAATTCCGTATGCGGATAGTTCTTCCACAACTCCGAAAAATGCGGCATGCGCGCCATCAAAACGGCGTTGCCCTGATACCCGGCGGGCGCCGAGCCGAAACCGTCGCAGATCGCCAGGACGACCGGCCTGATTTTCACTTTAGGCGCCGACTTCATCTTCGATTTCCATCAAACGGTTGTATTTTTCCAAACGTTCGCTGCGCGACAGCGAGCCGGTCTTGATGAACTCCGCGTTCACCGCGACGGCCAGGTCGGCGATCATCGTGTCGGCGGTTTCGCCGGAACGGTGCGAAACAGCGATCTTGTAGCCGCTGCGCTGCGCAAGACGGATCGTCTCGATCGTTTCGGACAGCGTCCCGATCTGGTTCACCTTGATCAGGATCGCATTGCCGACGCCGCGCTCGATGCCCGAACGGAGACGGTCGACATTCGTGACGAACAGATCGTCGCCGACGAGCGAAATCTTCTTGCCGAGTGCTTCGGTCAAACGCTTCCAGCCGTTCCAATCGTCTTCGGCCATGCCGTCCTCGATCGAAACGAACGGCCATTTCTTCACGTAGGAGGCCCACATCGCGACCATGCCGTCGGCATCGAGCTTGCGCCCGTCGGTCTTGAGCACGTATTTCTTCTTTTTCGCGTCGTAGAATTCCGACGCGGCGGGATCCATGCCGTAGCCGACGTCCGTCCCGAGCTTGTATTTGGCTTTACGGACGGCCAGGGTGATCAGCTCGAACGACTGCATGTTCTTCTTGAGTTTGGGTGCGAAACCACCTTCGTCGCCGACGCCGGTGGGCCAGCCCTTCGCTTTCAAAATCGATTTCAACGCCCTCGCCGAAAGTGTAAACCGAATCGCACCAGACGCAGCGCAGGTTGCAGCGGGCAAAGCGCACGAAGTAAGTGAGCCGGCCCGTCCTCAAGCCTTCGCCCTGCACGG